>VGFD01000311.1 GCA_016868975.1 Armatimonadota bacterium
GGCTGGGCGGCTCCTACGAGGTGGAGCTGCTGGCGCGCGATGGCGGGGGGAAGGTGGCGAAGCGCACGGCCCGCCTGGAGATCGCGCCGGGCGCCGTGGTGGCGCGCCTCCAGGAGCAGCGCGCGACCGCCTACCAGGAGTTCAAGCAGGAACCCAACGACGTGAGCCCCCTGTCCGAGCTGCTCGGCTCCTACGTGGAGGAGCGGCTGGACGCGCGCACGCTTGAGGTCATCGACGAGATCATCAAGGTGCGCAAGGACCCGGCCGTCTGCAAGGACCTCTACCTCCGCAAGATCAAGATCCTCAACGAGCGCGGCCTGCCCGCCGAAGCGCAGAAGGCGTTCCTGGAGTTCCAGAAAGCGCTCAACGAGGGTTGACCCGCAAGCGGCTGGCGGCGCTGATCGCGCTTTTGCTGGCACCGCTCCTCACGGTGCTGCTGGTGGACGCCCTGGTGGCGCGCGCCATCCGCGACGCCACCGAGGGCCGCCTCACCTGGAGCGCGCTGCACGTGTTGCCGGGCTTCTCCATGCGCGACGCGCGGCTGGTGGACGCGAAGGGAAAGCCCGTCGTGGAGGCCGCCGCGGTGCGCGCTTCCTACGACCTGCTGGGCGGCCTGCGGGAGCGCTCCTGGGGCGCCGCCCTGGCCGCCGTTGCGGTGGACCGCCCCCGGGTTTTCGTCGCCTTGCCGGTGCCGGCCGGCGACCGGAGGGAAGTCGAGTGGCGCCGCCACCTCAGCGAATTTCGCGGGACCGTGGAGGTTTCCGACGGCACGGCGGAGATTTCCTACGGCGACCTGCGGCGCGCCCTCCAGTTCTCGGCCTCGCTCAATGCTCGCGACGCGCGCGCCGCGAAGGCCGAGGCCCGCGTCGAGATGAACGGCCACGCGATCCGGGCCAGTGCCAGCGCCGCGCTCCGCGAAGACCTGCGGGTCGCGTTCGCCATCGAGCCCTTTGAGGTGACCTCCTGGCTGAACGACGCGCTGGTGCGCCGCCTCATCCCCGTGCCTGCCGACGTCCCCTGGAAGGTCACCGGGGGCACGGCCTCCGCGCGCGGCCACTTAAACCCGGGCCCCTTGCTCACGGCACGGCTCGAGGCCGGCGGACTGGCCGTGGAGGGCGCCGCGGCCGGCCGAGCCTACCGCCTGCAGGACGGCGGCTGCGCGCTGCGCATCGCGGGGCGCCTGGTGGAGATCGAGCGGCTGGCCGTCCACGGGCGCTCGGGCGGCCTCCTGGTGGACGGCCACGTCCTCCTGGGGACCGAGCCGCTGCTGGACGTGCGCGCCCGAGTGACCTCGCACGACCTGGCCGGGCTGGTCGCCGAGATGGGCGCCGCCGCTCCGTTGTCCGGCGCCCTCGAGCTGTACCTGCGGCTGCGCGGCACGCGCGCCCTGCCGGAAGTGCGCGGCTCCCTGAAGTCGGCGTTCATGACGGTGGCCGACGTGCCGGTCCGCGACGCCCGCGTGTGGTTCGGCTACCAGTCCGGCTGCCTGCGCGTCCTGGGCGCCACCGCGCGCGTCTTCGGGGGGCGGGTGGCGGCCGACGGCGTGGTCGTCCCGCTGGACGCGCCTCCCATGGAAGCCCTGCGCCGCTGGCCTGAGACGCGGCTCGGCCTGGAGGTGGAGGCCGAGCACGTCACGCTCCCCTCGGGGATCGGCTCGGCCAGCGTCCTTGCCGAGATCGCCGGCACCATCGGCCGCCCCGTGGTGCGCGGCCGCGGCGGCTGCGAGGACATGGCGTTGTCGCCTTTGGCGGCCGGAACCGGGTCCGGCCTGCGCGTTCGCCTGTCGTCGCTGTACGGAAAATTTCTGCTCGACGACGAGGCGCTGCTGTTCTCCGACGTGCGCGCCGCAACGAACCTGGGGACGTTGGAGGCGCCCAGCGGCTTCGTGGAGATCGATCGCGGCCGCCGCACCCTGCGCCGCGTGCACGCCAACCTGCGCGGGGACGCTCTCGCGCTGGCGCTGCCCCAGGGCCGCGCCGACGGGGCGGGGTTCGACCTGATGGTGTGCGGCACTTTGAAGTCCTGGGTCGCGGCCGGCTCGGTCCACGCGGCCCGCTTCGCGGCCCCCCAGGGGACGGTGACCGATGCGCGGGCCGATATCCTGGTGTCCGACGCGCTGCACGCCGCGCTGGACGCGCGCTTCTCCTGGATGGGGATGCCGTTCTGGCTGGCCGGGGCGGCCTCGGCCGCCGATCGCTCGTTTGACCTGCGGCTGGTGTCCGACGCGTTCGTCCCGTCGCGCGTGGATGGTCGCCTGCCGGGGGGCCGGGCGTCGGTGGACGTCCGCGTGGGCGGCGCCCCCGGTTCGGTGCTGGTGCGCGGATGGATGCAGTCCCCCCTCGGCGTCGGCGGAGTGCGCGCCTTGTGGGACACGGCGCGGGGCGGCGCCGGCTTCTTCAGCGTGGCCGGCCTGGACCTGGGCCGGCTTGCCCCGGGCGGCGTTCCGGTCCGCGGGCGGGTGGACGCGGACGGCATCGTGCTGGGCAACCGCTCCGTCGTGTCGTTTCGGGCCGGCGCCACCTCCCGGGACCTGCGGGTGCGCGGCGTGCCCGTCCGCAGCATGGGCGTGCTGGGCCGCTGGGCCGGCGGCCTGCGGCTGGACCGCGTGGCGGTGGCCGGGCCGACCGCGGCGGCCGAGGCTCGTGGACGGCTGTCGGCAAAAGCGTCCTCGCTCGACTGGACGGTGGTGGCGGGCGACCTGGGCGCGCTCGCGGTCGAGGCGCCGGCGCGGTTGGGAGGGCTCCTGCCGGGCGGCAACGCGCTGGCCTCCGGAAGCCTGCGCGGCACCCCCGCAAAGTGGCGGGCGGACCTCCGCTCGGCCAGCGTGCGGCTGCCGGCCGCCGGCAACGCGTCGGCGACGCTGCGCGGAACGGTGGGGACTGACGCGGTCAAGCTCAGCGCCGGATTCCAGGGATTTTTGCTGGAGCGCCTGTTCCCGCCGTCGCAGCCGGGATCGGATCCAGGGGGAGTCGCCTTCGGCGCCCCCTGGACCCCCCAACCAACGGGCGCGCAGGGCGTGCCACCCGCTGCCGCGGCGGGCATCGTGGACGGATTGCTGCACATCGCCGGGAGTATCCCCAAGACCTGGGACGCGGCGACCGCGCTGCGCCACCTCACGGTGCGCGGGGACGTGGACCTGCGCGACGCGCTGCTGAGCGTCGCCGACCTGACGGCGGCCCAGGCGCGCCACCTCACCTACGATCACGTGAAGGTGACCTTCAAGCCGGAGCAGGGCGGCACCCATATGTCGGGCGTGGCCACCCGCTCTGACGCGACCTTGAGCGCGGCCGGCTTCTGGTCCCCGAAGCGCTACTGGGTGGAGGCCGAGGGCGACGGATATCCCCTGCACGGCGTGTGGTCCGCGGACGGCTTCGACCCCCACGACCTGGGTGACGCCACCTTCAAGATGCGCTTCGAGGGACGCGGCGGCGCGCCCAACGGGGTCATCCGCGCGCGCGCCCGCACCCGCGGCTTCGAGTGGCTGGACGCGCTGGTGACCGTGGAGGGCGCGCGACGCCGCGTCCACCTGGAGGATCTCAAGCTGCGCACCGCCTCCGGCGACGGCCACCTCAACGTGCAGGGCGACCTCACGGTGAAGGACGGTTCGGTGACGGCGGACGGGATCACCATGTCCTTTGGCAAGTTTCCCGTCATGCCGGTGGTGCGGGTGGCCGTGGACCGCCGTCCAACGACGGTGGCTGACGTGGCGCGGCTGCTGCGCGAGACGTTCATCCCGTGGCTGGCCGCGGCGCCGTCCGCGCCCTGGCCGCTGCTCAGCGGAACGCTGCAACTGGGCGGGACGACCGCGCAGGTGGTGCTCGACGTGTCCGACGCGGCGGGACGCCTCGAAGTGCGCGGCGACGGCGATCCGCGCGCCCGCACCGGCTCGCTGGAGATGCGCCTTGACGAGCTCGACCTGGGAGTGGTGGCCGCCCTCTTCCCGGGGCTGACGCTGCGGGGCAAAGCCAGCGGTACTTTCAGTGCAAGCGGGGTAAAGGACGCGCTGTCGCTGAGCGGCGAGGTCAACCTGCGGGATGGACTGGTCGGCCCGCTGCAAGTGGGCGCGTTGAAGGCGACTTTCAGCGGAGGCTCGCAGGGGTTGACCGTGAATTGGGCCGGCGACGAGCTCGGGCAGGGGAGCATCACCTGGACGCGCGCCACTTCGCTGGTGGAGGGCACCGGCACGCTGGGCCCGCGCGGCAAGTGGTCCGTCGTGCCGGGACCGGTGGCCGACTCTTACTTCCGCGACCGCGACAACGCGGAGATCTGGCTGGACGCCTCCGACGTGAAGTTCCACCTGGGCGGGCAGACCTTCTTCATCGCCCGCACGCTGGCCGCGCTCACCCTGCTCGGGCCGCTGCGCTCCTTCACGCTCAGCCTGGGGGATCCGGTGGTGGAACTGGGCACTTTCAACGGCCCCTCGGTCGAGCTGGAGGACCTGCTCGCCCAGGTGGCGCGCGGCGAGGCTTTCCGATTGCCGGACGGCTATCTGGCCAACGTGCGCATCGACCGCGGCGTGGTGCGCGGCGCGGTCGGCCCGTCGCTGTCCGCGGACGTCAACCTCGCCGCGCCTTCGTACCTTTACGGATTCACCTGGGTGGACACGCCGCTGGGCCGCTTCAGCATGAGCCGCCGCGACGAGAGCGGGAAGCGCGAGAAGGTGCTGCGGCGCCTCGAGCGGGAGCTTAAGGCGATTCCCGTCGGGGATCGCTTCCGCCACATGCAGGCCGAGGTGCGCCTGGCGCTGGCCCGCCAGGCGCTGGAGCCGCCGCGCGCCGAGCCGCGCGCCCACCAGCAGCGGATGGCGAAGGTGAACGGGCCCCGCATGCAGATGTCGGTGGCGCACCTTCCCTGGCCGACGCGCTACGACACCGCGCGCCAGGTCCAGGTGGCCCGCGAGACCGCGGTCTCGGTGGCCCGCAACCTCGCGCTGGCCATCGCGCCGCCGGGCCTTTTGAGCGGCGCCATCATCGCGCGCGACGCGGGCGCGTTCGATCGCGTCACGGTGCAGTTTTTCCGGGATCCGGGGCCGTACCCGCGGCAGACCTCGCTGGAGGGCTACGGCGTGGGATATCGGCTGGGCAAGGCGGCGCCCTCGTCGATCACGCCGCGGCACGCGGTCGAGGCCTGGATCGACAACATGGGGATCTACCGGGCGCTCTATCGCATCGAGTTCCCGTTCAACTTGGGCAAGGGCGGGAAATAAATCCGGAACAATTTAAATACGGTTTCAGTCTGAACGCCATCTGAAGAACAAAAGCAGGAGGCGTTATGAAGCGACTGGCCTCTCTCTTGGGCGTGCTTGCCCTTTTATCCGGGTGTGGTGGTGGCGGATCGACGGGAGGGGCGGGTGATACGGGCGCTTCATCGGTCTCGGTCAGCAGTGCGAGCGGTGCGGTGCGGACCGCCCGCCTGGCGGCCGTCGACAACGGCCGCGGGCCCACCGACATGGACGGGCGGCCCGCCGTTCCCAAGATCACCGCCGGGTTTTCCGGGCCGGTGCAGACCAACGACTGGTGGTCGTCGCTGATCTGGAAATATTACTCGGGAAACCCGTATTCCGAAAACATGTACGCGCATCCGCTGGCCTTTCACGCGCAGGCGAACGGGATGGGCATGGGATATCCCGCCGCCGTCAACATCACCGGCGACGGCAAGATGTACGAGTTCATGTACGCCGAGGATCTGCGGGTGGGAATTTCCGGGCTCAACGCCCCGGACGCTCGCACCGAGCGCTACTCGGACTGGACCGTCACCGCCAGCCAGAGCGACGGGGCGCGCACGCTGCTCACCACCATGGGGCACGGGCTGCCGTTCGCGTATTTCAAGGTGAGCGGCGGATCGGCGGCGGTGACCCCGGCCGGACCGGCCACCATCTGGCATAACTCCGGCGGCGTTGTGGGCCTTACCGTACGCGGCCATCATTACGGGATTTTCGGGCCGGCCGCATCGTCCTGGAGCGGCTCCGGCGTGTTGACTTCCACGCTGGCCGGCAAGGATTATCTGTCGGTTGCCCTCTTGCCCGACAACACGCCGGCCACCCTGGAATTCTTCCGTCAGCGGGCGTATGCGTTCGTGGATTCCTCGGAAGTCTCGTGGACGTACGACGAGGCGACGGGGCGCCTGGCAACCACGTATCGATTGCGGACCACGCTCAAGGAGAGCGGGCTCATGGATCGGCCCTTGATGGCGCTTTATCGCCACCAGTGGCAAGCCGTTTCGGACGCGCTGACCGCTTACCGCTACGTCTCTCCGCGCGGAGAAATGCGGGTGCTCGACGGGTCGTCTTTCACCACTTCAGTGAGTTTCAGCGGCGTGCTGCCCAACCTTCCGCAGGTGGCCACCACCGACGCGCCGCGCCTGCGCGCGCTGGTCGACGAAGTGTACGCCGAAGCGCAGGCAGGCCCGCTGCCCGACAAGGACACTTATTTCGGCGGCAAGGATCTGTGCCGCTACGCCATGCTGGTGCCCATCGCCGAGCAGGTGGGAAATCTGCCGGCCCGCGACTTGCTCTTGCGGCGAGTCCGCGAGAAGC
>VGFD01000312.1 GCA_016868975.1 Armatimonadota bacterium
ACACGCTACCGTGCGCGGTGTCCGTGGCTGACACGCTACCGTGCGCGGTGTCCGTGGCGACACGCTACCGTGCGCGGTGTCCGTGGCTGACACGCTACTGTGCGCGGTGTCCGTGGCGACACGCTACTGTGCGCGGTGTCCGTGGCTGCGGCTCTGGGAAAAGATCACGTTCCGGAAACACGTGCCCGGGCGCTTGCTGGTACACTCTTCCCTGGAGTGAATTCGATTGCAGCGGGCACCGCATGGCAGACCTCCGCGCGAGAGACGGCGCGGCAGGCTTCTGCCGCCATGGACCAGTTCCATCTCTTCGGGGGCAACCGCAAGCGGATGGAGGCGGCCAACGCCGCGCTGGACTCCCTGGCCGGGAACGCGCCGCTGCAGGATGCGGTTACCGTCGTCCGCGCGGTGGTGGCGGCCGCACCCGATGACGACGGAGTGCGGATCGCCGCCCTCAAGCGCGCGATGACCCACATCGCGGACAGCGACACGCTGCTCGCCGCCCCGGGCACGGCCGCTCTGGCCAGCCTCACGCTTGCGGTGATTTCCGCCGCGCGCTCCGCCGACGGCGAGGGGATGCTCCGGGCGGACCGCATGGCCGCCGCTGGCTTCTCCGCGATTTCCCGTCAGCGGCCGGACAACTGGACGGCCCTGGCGGCGAAAGCGTCTCCCGAAATCGGCCTGCGGCTGCTTGAGCAGGAGCCGCGCGGCGCCGAGGACGAGCGCTGCCAGCGCGCGGTGTCCGCCGCGGGTCTGGCCGCCGGGCCAGGTGAGGCGCTGGCGCTGCTCCGGGAGTCCATCCAGCAGATTCCGGGCCTGCCTCTGGTCAAGCAAGCGGCCGCGCTCGATTGCGCCGACCTCGAGGACCAGGTTCGGGCGTTGTGCGCGGGCCTCAAGACGCGCGGCGACGTTGCCGCCATGCTCAAGCCGCTGCGCCTGCCCGCGGACCGCGCGGCGGTGGGCGCACTTGCGCTTCCGCGGCTCAAGGAGGACGTGAAGGCGCTCCAGCCGGATCTGCAACCCGCCGTGCAGGCGCTCTCGGAATTTGCGGCCCGTCACCGCCTCGACGAGACGAGTCTGCTGCATGGCCTCCTGCGCGAAGACGGTCCTCCGCTCGCGCGGGTCGCGAGCGCGCTCGACGCGCCTTGCAGTCGTCCCGGGCCACCAGCGACCGGGCTTTCGGGCCGAGGGGCGCCCACCGTCGAGGGTGCATTGCGCGGTGCGCCGGGTAGAGGCCGAGCGCGTGGCGGCCAGACAAGGCAGCCAGGTGCAAAGGGCCGGTGGCGGCGGCGACCAGGCCGTCGCAGGCCGCGATCACCGCAATCAGCTCGCCGAGGTCCGTCTGACCCGTCGCGTCGACGACGTGCGGCGCCTCGAACAGGCCCGCGGCACGTGCGGCCTCACCCTCCCGAGCGCTGCCGGTGACCACGATCTGGAATTTCGCCGGACCGAGCATCGCGATCAGGGCCTTGAATCGTGCCAGACCCCATTCGCGGGAGCTGCCCAGAGACATCGGGTGGAGCACGAGCCTGAACCTGTCCTGGGCGAGGCGCCGCAGAATTCCCTCCGGCACCGGCGCGGTGGATGCGTCCAGGCGGGCCAGGCCGCCCAGATCGTCGACCGAAAGGGTCTGCGGCGCGCCCAGGGTGGCCGCGAGCTGAAAGTTCAGCTGGGTCTCGTGAAGCGAAGCGCGGGAGCGGCTCATGTGCACCAGCTCGTTGCAGTAGAGCCAGTGAAACCAGCGGTGGCTGGTGCCGATGCGGCGCGCGATGCCGGCACGGACGCAAAGGCGCGCGAAGCGGCGGTTGGGAAACACGTGCACCACCGTGTCCGCGTGCAGGTCGCGCAGTTGCAGGACCCTGGCGCTGTCTTGCAGCAATGCGGTGACATCCAGGAATTCGTCAACGTGCGGCCAGGCTCGCACCAGGTCGCGAGTGTAGGCAGCGCCCGCGAAGATGATGTGGCCGCCGGGGTTGTGCTGCTTGAGTGCCGACGCGAGTGGCAGGGCAAGCGCGACGTCGCCGATGTGATCGGTTCGGCTGAGAATGAGACGGCGCCAGGACATCAGACTGGCAATTTCCTGTTAGAAGGAGCCCGACCTGCCGCAGGCTCGCCGTCCCGGGACGCCGAAGCCGGACCCATGGGCGAACCCGGCTTGCCGCGCCGCGTCCTGGTACGCATGCCCAACTGGGTGGGCGACGCTTGCCTGGAGATTCCATTCCTCGTGGCCTTGCGCAGGCAGCTCCCAGAGGCCCGCATCACCGCGCTGGCGCGGTCCGGGCCCGACGAGGTGGCGACCCTCGCAGCGGTGGACGAAGTGATCCTGCTTGACGATCGCGGCCCCCTGTGGACGCGGCCCCGGCGTCTGCACGAAGCGGGTGTCCGACTGCGCGGGCATCGTTTCGACGCGGCGGTCTCGCTGGCCGAAACGACCTCCTCGGCCTTTCTTCTGCGAACCACCGGCATTGGCCGCACGGTGGGCTACGGGCGGGGTCTCGCGCGCTTGCTTCTCTCCACGGCGGTCGATTTGGGGACCAGCAGCGGCCTGCACCGAGCCGCTGCCTACTTGCGGCTTCTCCAGGGCCTCGGACTGGAGGTGCCCGCGCTCACCTGGGAGCCACCCGCGGTGAGCGAAGCGGCTCGAGAGGCGGGCGCGGCCAGGCTTGCGCCGCTGGGAAACGGGCGCCCACGCATCGGGCTGGGCGTCGGCTCGATGGCGGCCTCGCGCCGCTGGCCGATCGACTCGTGGGTCAGCCTCTGTCACGCTCTCCGAGCCGGCGTGGTGCTGCTCGGAGGCGTGGCCGATCGCGCCGTCGCCGATGAGATCGCCGCGCAGGTTGGGCCGCGCGTGCTGAACCTGGCCGGCCAGACGCGCATCGTGGAGATCCCCGGCGTGCTTTCCCACCTGGACGTGATGGTGAGCAACGACTCTGGCGCGGCCCACCTGGCCGCCCTCGCGCGCCTGCCCACCCTGTGTTCTTTGGCGCGGGCGATCCGAAGCGCACGGCGCCGCCCTGGGACGGCTGTAAGGTCCTCACGCATCCGGTCGCGTGCGCGCCCTGCCTGAAGAACCACTGTCGCCTCCAGCTCGAGTGCCTCACCGGCATCTCAGCGGCGCGCGTGGTGGAAGAGGTTCAGCGAACGTTGATGGGCCTTCGGTGGGACTGCCGATAGCCCAGGTGGGTGGAGGCGTCGATGGCCGCGACCAGCCCACCGGAAGCCTGGAGAAGTCGCGAATAATAGGAATCCTCGATGCAGACGTCGTTGACGCCTTGCCCCATCGGAGGAAGTCCAAACTCGGCGAAAAACGCCACCGGCGCGAACACAAAGGCGCCATTGAATGATTCCTTGATCTGCACCTCGATCTCATCAAGGACCAGTGTCTCGAGCGGCGGATGGCTCCTGGATTGCATGTCGTCGACCAGCAGGGAAACCAGCCTGACCTTGCGCGCCTGAAGTTTCTCCAGGACGTTGGCGCAGGAACGGACGAAGGGGCGGTTCACGCGCATGTCGTCGTCGATCCAGGCGAGGTAGTCCATGGGTTCCAGGGAGAGCAGCCCGAGCGCCTGCGCGAGGGCGAAGCCCTTCTGCCACTGGGGGACCTGCTCGTGCCGGTTGAGGAGCAGTTTGTCCACGCGCCCGTCTCCCAGCATCGCCGCCAGCATGTCCTGCGTGCCATCGGTGCTGCCGTTGTCCACCACCAGGATGCGCAGGGCGGGTTCGTGGGTCTTAAGATCGGCGATGGTCTGGGCCAGCATCTCCTTGCGCTGGTAACTGAAGACGACCATCCAGGTGAGGCCGTTGCCGGCCGGGTTGGAAGCCTGGATGAGGCTTTGCCAGCTGGTGGTCGAGGTGCGCCAGGGTCTGCATCATGAGCACCTGGTGCTTGCGAAACATGTGCCGGGAAAGGTGGCGGAACAGCAAGATGCCCGCGACGTTCACCAGGAGGAACAGCGCGAGAAACAGGAGGTTGACGGACATTGTGGTTTGCTTTCTCCTCTCAGCAAAGCGCGCGATAGGTTTCGAGGGTCTGCTGGGCCGTGCGGCGCCAGGTCATGCCGCGCGCGTAGGTCCGGGCGTCCTCGAGCTGAGTCTTCGTCATGCGGAGCGCGGCATCGATACCGCGCGCGATGTCGTCGACAGACAGCGGATCGACGAGCACTCCGTGACCCGCGGCGATCTCGGGACAACTGCCGGCCGTGCTGGTCAGGACCGGCACGCCGGACGCCATCCCTTCCAGGATGGGCAGCCCAAACCCCTCATAGACCGAAGGAAGCAGCACCGCGGACGCGCCGGCGTACAGGTTGGGAAGATCCGCCGCATCGACGAACCCGGCAATGCGCACGCGCGCCTCGATGGCGAGTTGCGCGACGCGCGCCTGCATGGGCGCGAGTTGTCCCGGATACACCGGGCCGGCGAGCATCAGTTGGTGATCGTGGCGCGCCGCCGAGCGGCCAAAGGCGTCGAGCAGGCGGAGCAGGTTTTTTTGCGGATTGCTTGCGCCCACGAACAGCAAGTACGGCTCCGCCAGGCCGTACTTCTCCCTTGTCGGCGCAAGCGTCTCCGGCGCGCGTGGATGGAAGCTGTCGGCCACGCCAAGGTGGGTGACGCTGGTCCGCGAGACGTCGTAGGGAAACAGCCGCAGGAAATCGCGGCGCGAGTGCTCGCTGACAAACAAGATGCGGTCCGCGCGCCGGGCGAAGTCGGCGTAGGTGCTGACCTGCCAGTGCCGGGAGCCGAAACCGATGTCGAGCGCCGGGTAGACGTCGTAGCAGGTCACGACCTTGGGCATCGGCCAGTGGGCAGCCAAAAGCCGGTGCAGTGGACGAGCGCGTACGGCTTGCGTGGTGGCCACCAGCTCCGATGCCAGATCTGGCTGGACAGCGCCGCCCCCCGCAGCAGGCGATCTCGCAAGGGAAGGCGTCTCGCGGGGTACAACTGGGTGAGACGAAACCCGCCCGCTTCCTCGGCGGCCAGGCTGTCCAGCTCGCGAAGCAGGTGCGTGCAGTAACGTGCGATGCCCGTCGCGTTGCGATCGAGCATCAAGGTCGCTTCTATGGCGAAGTTGGGCGGCATCACGGCGTCTCCCGATCGAAGAGAAACTCATAGTGGTTGTGCGGATCCAGGCTCACATCGATGGCGGCGCTCAAGTCCTCCACCGCGCCACAGGTCGCGCCGGGCACCGCCACGCCGCGATGTTCCAGGATAAGAAAGCGGCGGAAATGGCGGTGCACGAACTCGAGGTATTCGCTCGCGGTGTGGCCGGCGGCGGCCAGGCCGTAAGGCCAGAATTCGGCCAGCAGACAGTCGGTGCGCGCCAGCGTGTCAGGCGCGCCTCGAAAGATGGCGACTTCCGATCCCTGGGCATCGATCTTCAACAAACGGAGAGGGTCGCTCGCGCGGTCCGCGGCGGCGGCCTCCATCGCGTCGTCAAGACGCATCGCCGGCACGGTGGCGCAGCGGCGGCTGCTCTCGCCCATCGCGTCCATGCGCCGCGCGGCCCGCACGCGATGATCGCCAAAGTTGTCGGGCGCCAGCTCCAGGGTGACCTGACCGCCAGATTCCCAGATGGCCAGCGGGAGCACCACCACATTTCCCGCCCCGGCAAGCCGCAGGTTCCACTCCAGCACGCGGCGGTTTTCGCTGTCCGGCTCGATGGCGACGACCTTCCCCCGCGGTCCGACGGCGCGCTGCATGGCAATCGTGTGCCATCCGAAGTTCGCGCCAATGTCCACGCAGAAATCGCCCGGCCGCAATATCCGCCGCACGTGCGCGATGACCGACGCCTCCCAGGTGCCAAGGCTGGCGAGGCAGGGCCCGACGATGTGATCGCGGGCGTGCACCGCGAAAATGCCCTGCTCGCTCTCCACCAGGATGGAATGCACCTTCGGCATCTCGAGGGTCAGGGGCGTCCCCGACACGGGCAGCTCGAAGTGCCGCCAGATCCAGTGGTAGACGAAAGGCCGGAGACAGTCGCGACATCGCCTCCACAAACCGTAAAGCGGCTGCGTTCCACTCACCTCCGCCGGGACATTCCCGATCGGGTGTGGAGATTACTGCGCCACGGGGTGATGCAATGCCGCCGGGGGAGGCCTATGCGTCCCCCAGTGCCGGGATCCACCGTCGGACGACGGCCCGCACCTCGCTGCGCCGAAGCGGCTTGCTGAGGTTGTCGTCCAGGCCGCACTCCAGGCAGCGCTCCCGATCGCCGGTCATGGCGTGCGCCGTCATGGGCTCGTCGGAGACCGGGATGGGCCGCTCGGTCTGCCAGTGACGGAAGAACGTCTCCCCCTTCCAGTGGCCCTTCTCCAGCATCGACGGCACGATCACCTCGTCGACGAAGGCTCGCTCCTGCGGCGGATAATACTCCGGAATTTGCGTCGTCTCGATGGGGAAATCTGGCGCCAGGCCAATCATGCTTCGCCCGGCCGGGTTTACGTAGACACTCCCGCACTCGGCGCTTCGTTTTACCCCTGGGGCGGCTTAAACAGGCCGGTTTTACCCCTGGGGAGGCTTAAACAGG
>VGFD01000313.1 GCA_016868975.1 Armatimonadota bacterium
CCGCGACGGCAAGCTTGTGAACAAGCAGGCCTACGGAAAATAGGGAGCAATCGTCATGAACCGTCCTCACCAGCATGGGTCTGATCCAGGGGGAGTGTCCTTCGCCTGGCCCCCCCTGGTCGTGCTTGCAGCGCTCACAATCGTGCTCGCGCTCACCGCGCCGGCTGTGGCGCAAAACAAGCCGGACAAGAAGCAGCCGGTGACCATCACCTACTGGTGCTCGCCCTACCCCAACGAGGCCGGCTGGGCCATCACCATGACGCGGTTGTGGAACCAGACGCACCCGAACATCCGCGTGCGCCTCCAGGCCATTCCGCAGGGCCGTCTCACCGAGGACGTCCTGACCGAGGCGATCAAGAACCGCACCACGCCGGACGTCTGCTCCCACCTGTTTCCGGTGAACGTCCACGAGTTCGTGGGCATGGGCGGATTGCTGCCCCTCGATTCCTTTCCGCAGCTCATCGCCTCCGCCCGCAAGCGGTCCGGGGACGCGGCGCTGAGCGGGTTCCGCTCACCCGACGGCAAGCTGTACCAGCTTCCCTGGAAGTGCAATCCCATCATGCTGCAGTACAACGCCGGGCTGCTGAAAAAGCTGGGCCTGAAGCCGCCCCGTACCTACGGCGAATTCCTGGCCGTCGGGGACGCGCTGCGCAAGCGCGACATCTACGCCTGGGCGCCCAATCCCAGCGACAAGTTCTTCAAGCGCTACTACGACTTCTATCCGCTGTATTTTGCCGCTGCGGCCGGCCATCCATTCCTGGACGGGCGCGGCGGACCGGCCTTTAAGAATACCGCCTCAGTGGCGGTCATGGACTTCCTGCGCGAGTGTTTCCGCCGCGGCTACGCGCCTCGTGATGAGATGTACCAGAACGACGCGGCCTTGAACGAGGCGTTTGCGTCCGGCAAGATCGCCTTCCTGGTGACCGGCCCGTGGAACATTCCCATGATCGAGGAAATCGCCGGAAACACGGTGCAGTTCAGCTTCATCCCGGTGCCGGTGCCCGACTCGCGAAGCCCCGCCAAGCCCACCTACACCTACGGGAATTTCCGCAACATCGGCATCTTCTCCAACACGAAGCACCGCGCGGAAGCGGCGCAATTCGCGGAATTCCTGATTTCACGCCAGTCGGACGTGGCCTTCCTGGAAATGTGCTCCGAGCTGCCCTATCGGTTGGACCTGCTCACCGATCCGTCGTTCACCACGCTGCTCAAGCAGAATCCCTACCTGGGAATTTTCGCGCGGCAGCTGGCCAACGTGCGCTCGGTGGAGAACGCGCCGTACTTCAACAAGGTGTTGGGCGCCATCTCCAAGCAGTACGTGGAGTGCGCCGTTCAGGGCCGCAAGGCTTCCCGGCAGGGCGTGATCGACGCCGCCGCAGAGGTCACCCGCATGAACTAAAAAGGTGTCGGCAAACACCGCCCATGCGCCGGTTCATCCCCTAATATAGGATGTTGAGAAGGCGGGAGGGCAGCACGTGAAGGGTCACCAGGCCGAAGTCTATCAACCCATCGTTGACGAGTGGAAGCGGCGCATTGCCGAGGTTCCGGGCTGGGAGGAAGAGCAGAGCGAGCTTCCCATCCCCGACGAGCTCCGTCTCTGGGCGTACATGGAGAACTACCGCTGGAGCCGCGTGCTGAGCCTGCACGGGGGCCACATCGCCAACGGGGACGTGACCATCGGGGTACACGCCTACCAGGCGAAGAGCCACATGAACCGGCTCATTGCCTGCGTGGAGGACCTTCCCAAGGAGGTGACCGACGCCTACCGCGCGGTCCACGACGCGGCCCTGCGGCTCCAGGAGTCGCACCCCGCGCGCGGGCACCAGGTGAAGTTGAGCGCCGCCTTCGGGCTGCCCATGGAAGCCTATGCCACGGCGGTTCCGCAGACCCAGGAAGTCAACCTCGTGCTGAAGGCGACCCGCATTGAGGCGAGCCGCTGGCTGTCGTTCAGCGTCCGCGTTCCCTACCACACGGTGTGCCCGTTCATGCTCTTTGAGTGCGGCGGGCCGAGCCACACCCAGCGCACCTACGTGACCGTCAGGGTGAACGTGCCCATGAACCCGGATGAGGCGCCGGAAACGTTGCTCAATTTCCCGGCCGTCATCAACGAGATGAACGTGCGCATGACGCCCACCCAGTCGCGCATGAAAATCCCGGACGAGGCCATCAACGTTTTGCGCGCCTACTCCACGCCGACCTACACCGAGTTTGGCGCGCTGCAGGTCCTGTCCGTGGTGCGCGATACCAAGGCCGCCTGGCTGCAAGGGCCGTCGCGCGAAGTGCCGGTCCACATTCACGTCCAGTCCATCGAGTCGATTTCGTGCAACGACATCGTATCAACGCTGGAGGCGACAGTATGAGCCCGCTTGCCCCTCCGCCAACCCTGGAGCAGATCAACCTCATGGTGGAAAATTCCCGCGCGGTGCGGCATCCCCTCATCAAGCTGCTCAGCCACAACCCCAATAACCGACACGCATGGCAGGTTTTCGCGGCGCATCATCATCCGATTGTCAGGGAATTTCCCTATCACATTCAAGCCCTGTTTCGCCGACTCGACGCGGATACCGCCCAGCGGCTCCACCCGGTGCTGGCGGACGAATTTGATCCCGGCGAGATGGCAAGTGCCAACGACGCCGCGCCGGATTTTTCCGCTCACGCGCGGCTCCAGGTGGCGCTCTGCCACAGCCTGGGGACCGAGCCCACGGTCACGTCGCTGCCCGCGGTGCAGACTTTTATTGATGAGCATCGGCGGATCTCAAGGGAGGCGGAAGTCGCCTTCGCGCTGGGCGTGTTCGGGCCCGGGCACGAGGCCGCCGTGCCCATGATGTTCCGCCAGCTGGTCTCGGGGGCGCCGCCCTACGCCAATCCCAGCTACCTGTTCGAGCATCTGACCATCGACGTCATCCACGCGCAGTGCTTTGCCGACGTCCTCAAGGACTTCGACCTCTTCAAAGTGGAGGCCGGCGCGGCCTGGAGCCTGGATCTGCGGGCCCGCGCCTGGGACGCCATCCTGGAGGCCATTTAGCGCGTCTCGGCGCCGATTGGCAGTCGCGGCCGGCGTTCCCAGGAGTCCGCGACTATAGTCTCGAATCTATATTCACTAGAGACTATACAGACCTGGAGGCCCTGGTGGACACGGCGCCCTTGAGATCCAGACCGTCGCCGCCGAGGTGATCGTTGTCCTGGCGAAATCGGGTGCCGACGGAAAGGGAGTGTGGGAACAATGAACCCGATGAAGCAACTCCATGCCTCCATTGCGTCCAAGTGTCCCGAGGCGCAGCTGTCACTGGACCTGTCAGATCGTCCTGACGGCAGGTCATGGCTTGATGTTGCACTTGGGGGTCAGCAACTGGCCATAGAGTGGACGGGAGCCCTTGGTTTCGGCATCACGTCGCCTTCAGGCGATGAGCTGGGTGAAGGTCCCGACGAAGTCTATGGCGACCTTGCTTCGGCGCGGGAGCGCGTCCTTTCCCTCTTGAAAAGAGGAGGTAAGACCGTCCCGCCCAGGCCCGTGATGTTGCGGCGGCTTCGAGAGATTCGTAACCTGTCCCAGGTGGAGCTCGCCAAGAGCCTCAACGTTTCCCAGGCGACCGTTTCCAAGATGGAGCGGCGTTCAGACATGTATATCAGCACTCTTCGAAAATTGCTGCAAGCCATTGGCGGTGATCTCGAGATCACCGCGCGCTTCCCGGGCTACGCAGTGCGCATCAGCCAGTTCGAGGAGCTCGACCGGCCCGAGCAGCCCGAGAAACAAGGGCAAAAGCCCAAATCAAGGTCTGGCACTCCGGCCGCGGATACGGTACGCGCGAGGAGTGGACGGCAGCGGCACTAGAACTAGAGTCTCCGATCAGCCACGGCAATATCAGGCCCAGGGCTGCATCGGGTCTTGGGGCCTGACCGGTGGCTATCCCACAGCCGTAATCTTCAGCCCCGCCCCGTGTTCCAGCGCTGTCGGCGCATACACCAGGAACGTCTCCAGGATATCCCCGTAGATTTCCGTGACCGGCACCATGTGAAAGCGTAATTCCGTGGCGATGAACGGCCCGGAATCGTCCCAGGCCGGCAGGTGGTCATCGATGGGCATGAAGGGCATCACGCGATTTCCCACCGTTTCCCCGAACACATTCGCGCCCTCCTTGAAGAGCCGGTTGAAGCGCTCCGGCAGAGTCTTTCCCAGCGACTCCCGCACCACGATGCCGTCGCGGCCGATGCCCACCATGTACCCGGCGTTCGAGTAGATGATGTTTTCCTCGCCGCCTTCCCACTCGTAATATTCGACCTTGCGCAGGCCGCCCGCGCTGCTGGGCCGCGGCACCCCGTCGTCGTACGCCTGCGCGATGGGCCAGCTGACCTCGGCGAGGACCTCGTTGAGCGTCTCAAATTCCTGCCAGAGCACCTTCACGTCTTCGTAGCTCAGCAGGTCATCGTGGAACATGAAGCGGGTCAGCGCGGTTTCCGGCCGCAGGTGGGAGAGCATGCCTAGAAACGAGGCGAGCGACTCCACCCCGATCTTGCATCCTTCGCCGGTCCCCAGGATGTTCATGGGGCAGGGCGCGCACACCCGCACGATGTCCTGGTTGCCTTCCATGAGAAATTTCTGGCGCATTTTTTCCCACTCGAAGCGCGGGCGGCCGCTCATGTAATACTCGGCGATGCGCTCCTGGTAGGCGCGGCACGGGCGGTAGGGCACCTGAAAGATGTCAATCTCGACGTTGTGCAGGCTCGCGCTCACAGCTTGCCCTGGTACTTCAGGCGCTCCAGCAGCAACTTTCCCTTGGCGTCCAGGCCGGCCAGGCCTTCAAAGAACTTGCGCACCTCGGACTCGCGGCCGCTTGCCCTGCAGATGTTGATGAGATCGTCGACGTAGCGCTCGTCATAGCTGTCCATCGCCTTCTTGTGGGAGCGGATCGCCGCGGTGAGATGCTCCACGGCGAGCGGCACTTCGTGGACTTTCGCAAGCGACATCCCCAGGTAATAATGCGCGTCGCTCATGTCGTCGAAACGCATCAAGATTTTGTACGTTTCGTCGATGGCCTCGGACCACGCGCCGGCCTTGTACGCCTTTTCCACCTTGATGATGGGCCCCAGCGAGACGGATTCTTCCTTGTAGAAGCTGGTCCGATTGGCCGCGCGGATCTTGCGCTCCCACCCCTGGATTTTCCACTTCAGCAAGATGTTGGCCATCAGCGGGCGGTTTCCACGGGGAGCGGGCTCGGCGGCGCGTCCACGCGGTTGACCAGCAGCCAGGTCTCCCGATGGCGCCGTCGCCCGATGAGGATAAGGCTCACGATATGATCGAAGTCTTGAAAGAAGCTGGAATCCACCATGATGGTGCGGAGATTGTTGCCCACCACCGCTCGCCGCCCGCTGAACAGGCCGCGCGGGACGGCATCAAATTCCGCCATCTCCTGCCAGGGGATGGTGGTGCGGCCGATGCGTCCCTCCATTTCCACCCCGCTGGAATTGATCACAAGGGTCTGGCTCAGCGAGAGAAACACGTGCAGGCCCATCAACACCAGCACCACGCCGCCCAGCACGACAAAGGGGATGCCGTAGACCGGCTGCAGGACCTGGGAGTACGACATGCCGAGCAGAACCAGCGCGCAGGCCCCAAGCACGTTGAGAAACAGCAGCGGAGCAAAGTCCCGCGTGATGTGGGCCCGATAGGACAGCGAGCGCCGAATCGGCATTATTGTTGGTTACGCGAGCGCGGGGGAGGATTCCTTGCGTTTCAGCCGCTCGAGGACGATGCCCCCGGCGTAGCGGGCCTCGCGGCCCAGTTCCTCCTCGATGCGGATGAGCTGGTTGTACTTGGCCACCCGGTCGGTGCGCGACAGGCTGCCGGTCTTGATCTGGCCGGCGTTGGTGGCCACCGCGAGGTCGGCGATGGTCACGTCCTCGGTCTCCCCCGAGCGGTGGGAGATGACCGAGTTGTAACCGGCCTTCTTGGCGGTCTCGATGGCCAGCAGCGTCTCGCTGAGCGTGCCGATCTGGTTCACCTTGATGAGGATGGCGTTGGCGATCCCCTCCTGGATGCCCCGCGACAGGCGCTTCGTGTTGGTGACGAACAGGTCGTCTCCAACGAGCTGGACGCTGCCGCCGAGCTCGTCGGTCAGCTCTTTCCAGCCGTCCCAGTCGTCTTCGGCCAGGCCGTCCTCGATGGAGATAATCGGATAGTCCTCGATCCAGTTCTCGTACATCCGCACCATTTCGGTCGAAGTGAGCGACTTGCCGGTGCTCTTGCGCAACACGTAGCGGTCCTTCTCGAAAAACTCGCTGGCCGCCACGTCCAGCGCCAGGTGGATGTCCTTGCCCGGCGTGTAGCCGGCTTTTTGGATGGCCTGCAGCAGCAGGTCGAGCGCTTCCTGGTTTTCCTTGAGGTTGGGCGCGAAACCGCCCTCGTCGCCCACCGAGGTGATATAGCCCTTGCTCTTGAGGATGCCCTTCAGGGAGTGGAAGGTTTCCGCGCCCATGCGCACGGCGTCGCGCAGGCTTTTCGCGCCGGTGGGC
>VGFD01000314.1 GCA_016868975.1 Armatimonadota bacterium
GCTCGTATTACGTGGAAAGCCTGACGACCTGGATGGAAGCGCAGGCGACCGAGTACTTCAAGCGCATCCAGACCGAGGGCGGCGTGCTGGACGCCATCCGCAGCGGCTTCTTCCAGAAGGAGATCGGGCGCGCGGCTTACGAGTTCCAGCGCCAGGTCGACCGCAAGGATCGGCTCCAGGTGGGGGTCAACGACTTCGTGGACACCGACGAGAAGATCGAGATTCCGGTGCTCAAGATCGACCCGGAGATCGAGCGGCGCCAGGCGCAACGCACTCAGAATACACGTAGGACGCGTGACAACGAGAAGGTGCGCGCGGCGCTCGGGCGACTCACGGAAGGCTGCCGGGGCAGCGAGAACCTGATGCCGTTGATGCTCGACGCGGTGCGCGCCTACGCCACCCTGGGCGAGATGGTGGAAGCCATGCGCGAGGTCTTCGGGGGATATCGCGAGCCGGCGATTTTCTAGCCTTTTTCAGGACATCGGGGCTGCGCCCGAGTGGCCAGGGCCTGGGGCGACACGGTGCGCATCGGCACGCTGCGGGTGCAGCGAAAGGCGGTTTGAGATGGACCCACACGTTGAGCGCATGGCGACTTTGCTGAAGGAAGCGAAGGAGGCCGTGGAGGGCGAGCTTTACGATTCTCCGGTGAATGACGCCGAGGATCGCCTGATCGGGAATTTTCCGGCGCTGAAGGCTTCCATATCCGGCCGCACGGTGCGGGTGGCGCTGCTGGACGTGCCGGGCGCGCAGGACCACTTCAGCATCATCGCCGCCTCCAGGCCGCGTTTCTCGGTTTCACTGCGCAAGGAAGGCCAGTTCGACTGGGTGGCCAAATTGCTCGGCCAGGTCGCGGATCTCCGCGTGGGCGTGAAGGAATTCGACAGCGAATATCTGGTCAGCGGATATCCGGCCGACGGCGTAAAGGATTACCTGATCCGCGAGGACGTGCGCGGCTGGCTCAAGGAAATCAATCCCATGGAAGCCTTCGCGGTCGGCTCCGGCTACGTCCGCGCCAGTTTCCCGCTCACGCCGCAGTCGGCGTACACCATCGAAGATCTACGCCAGCGCGTGGTGTCGATGGTGCGCCTGGCCGAAGCCGCGGAAGCCATTGAAGTGGCTTCGGACGAGGACGTGTTCTAGGTCACTTGTCGGAAGACAAGATTGTCGAGATCGCGGATCGGATCGTGGGCATCATCCGCGCGTAGTCTATGAACACTCACCGGCTGCGAGCCGCGTCGACCTTGTTGAACGGCACGTCCATCACCGGGTATTTGGGCCAGTCGCGGTGGTCGAAGTGCCACCATTCCTCGGGAAGCACCGTGAAGCCGTGCCTTGCCATTGCGCGAATCAGCAGGTCGCGGTTTTTTCGCGCCTCCCACGAGCCGCCCTGGTAATTGGCGTGAGCGGCCGCCGTGAAGTCGTCGTACTGCGTGGGCATGAGCACGGGATTTCCGGTTTTTAGCGAGGCCATCGTCAGATCCACCGTGGCGCCCCGGTTGTGGCGTGAGCCGCGAGCCGGGTCGCCCACGTAGCCGCCGGTGCGCCAGGCGGCCGGGGCGCGGTCCCAGATCAACCTGGTGACGCTCCACGGGCGGTAGGCGTCCAGGATGATCAATTCATAGCCTTGCTTTTTGAGATCCGAATTTACCCGGGTCAACGCCTCCGCCACCGGGCGTTGCAAGAACGCGCGCGCCTCCGGGTACAATTTCATCTTCATGAAATTATTGGTGGTGGCGTAGCGGATGTCCAGCCGGAAGCCGGGTGCGAGATCCACCAGATCGGATTTGCCGGCGAGGGCCGCCCGCGTCAACAGCAACACGAGCAGCAACAGGGGGACGACGCGCCTCAAACTTTGAGCACCATGGTGGTCGTGGAATTGACGAATCCGCCGACCTGGTCAATGTTCGTTCGGATGGTTTCGCAGATGCGCTCGAGGGGCAGATCGTTGTCGTCCTCGCCGAACGGCTCCTCGATCTCCACGCCGATCTCCTCGATGCCGAACAGAATAAATGAGATGATCGCGCTGGCCGGGATCGTCCCCCAGCCGAACGGTTCCACCAGGGCGAAAGGCAGCGTGAACAGATAGATGATCAGCGCGCGCCGCAGGTGCACCATGTATGCAAAGGGGATGGGCGTCTTGCGGATGCGCTCGCAGGCTCCCATCGCGTCCACCAGGATCTGCACGTCGTTGTCGATGGACACCTGCTGATACTCGGTGATGACCCGTCGAATGCGCGCCTCCTCGATGATGCGCGCCATGATGGTGGCCACCGCCAGCGCCGGGTGTGGCGCGCTGTCCACCGCAAGCACCTCGTCGTGGGGCAGTTCCAGAGGCGCCGGGCCCACCGTCTTCACGCCGCGCAGCACGTACATGACCGCGAACGGAAAGACCGCGGTCCAGCGCAGCAGGCGGTGCATCAGGGCGACGTCCTCGGCCATCCAGTTGGCGGCCTTGCGCGCCAGGTTGCGCGTCTCGTTCACAATGGTCCCCCACTGCTTGCGGCCCTCCCAGAATTTGTCGTAGGACGCGTTGGTGCGAAACACCAGCAGAAGGCTGAGGAACGCGCCGATCAGGGTGTGCGCGACCGGGTTGACGTGGACCGGAATCCACAGCTCGTCCACAAAGGTGGCGGCCGACGCGATGAGGGTCACGAGCAGGATGCGGTAGCGCAGCTCCCGCACCATCGAGCCCTTGATGTCCCAGAGGTGACTCCGCCAGTCGTGCGGGTCGTAGTCGATCATCGGCATGGCAGCCGGCTAGGTTCGCCGGGGGGACTGGTGGTCCTTTATGAAGATTCGGTGAGAGTCAGACCGCCGCCCCCAGGCCAGGCTCCCAGTGCGTCCCCAACGGCAGCACTCGCGCGGCCAAACGGATTTAGCCGTCCGGCGGCTTCATCTGGTAAAGTTTAGCCAGCCCCTGGCTAAATTCGACCAGATGTAGCCACGGGTTGGCTAAATCTCGGTGATGTTTTTCCCGCTGCCGGAGGCTACCTGCTGACCGCGTGAATCGCATGGCCCAGCGTGGCTTCCGCGGCCTCCATGATGGCCTCGGGCAGCGTGGGATGGGTGTGCACGGTGAGGGCGAGGTCTTCCACGACCGCGCCCATCTCGATGCCCAGGGCGCCCTCGGCGATCAAGTTCGAGGCCTCCGGGCCCACCACGTGCATGCCTAACACGCAGCCGGTGCCCTTTTCCGCAACGATCTGGCAGTAGCCCTCGCCCTCGTTGGAGCCGAGCGCGCGGCCGTTCGCCGTGAAAGGGAATTTTCCGGAAAGGACTTCGTAGCCAGCTTCCTTCGCCTGGGCCACGGTCAGACCCACGGTGGCAATTTCCGGATCGCAGAACACCGCGGCCGGCATCGCGCGCCAGTCCTTCGCCGTCGGCATTCCCGCAATCGACTCGGCGGCGATGATGCCTTCCTTTGACGCCTTGTGCGCCAGCAGTGGTCCGCCCGCGACGTCGCCGATGGCGCGGATGCCCTCGACGTTGGTGCGCAGCGCGTCGTCGGTTTTCACGAAGCCGCGCTCCATCACAACGCCAATATTTTCCAGCCCGAGCCCTCCGGTATACGGCTTCCAGCCCACCGCCACCAGTACCTTGTCGGCTTCGAGATCCAGCGCGCCTTCCGGCGTTTCGACGGTCACCTTCAACGAGCCGTCGTCGTTGCGCGACACCGACTGCGCCTTCGACTTCAGGTGCACTTTCACGCCGCGCTTCTTCAACTTGCGCGCCACGACCGCCACCAGATCCGGGTCGATCCCGGGCAGCAGCGTGTCGGTCATCTCGACCACCGTTACCTTCGAGCCGAGCTTTTGCAGGAACGTTCCAATCTCCAGCCCGATGATGCCCCCGCCGATGACAACGGTGCGCCGCGGCAATTCTTGCAGCTCGAGCGCTTCCTTGGATGAGATGATATCCTGGTAATCGAAAGGAATATTCGGCAATTCGAACGGCCGCCCGCCGGTCGCGATAATCGAATTGGGTGC
The DNA here is from genome assembly GCA_016868975.1 of Armatimonadota bacterium. Lineage (GTDB taxonomy): Bacteria > Vulcanimicrobiota > Xenobia > RGZZ01 > RGZZ01 > VGFD01. The sequence goes on from VGFD01000314.1 coordinate 3,987, forward strand.
ATGAATGGTGTGCGACGTCCCGTCGGCCGCCTTCACCTCGATCTCGCGCGGCGAGCGGAAGGTGGCGTCGCCGTAGATGGTCTCCTGCACGCCGTTGGCCTTGAAGAGCTGTCCGATGCCGCCGGTCAGCTTCTTGACCACGCTGTCCTTCCAGCGGATCAATTGCGGCATGTCCACTTCCGGATCGCTGACCTTGATGCCCATTTCGGCCGCATGCTCGCGGATGTTGTCCACCGTCTTGCCGGCGTGGATGAGCGCCTTGGAGGGAATGCACCCGTAATTCAAGCAGGTGCCCCCCAGGCGATCACGCTCCACCACAATGGTCTTCACGCCGAGCTGGGCAAGCTTGATGGCGGCCACGTAGCCGCCCGGTCCCGCGCCGATGACGACGCAGTCAGTTTGATGAGTTGCCATGGCCTGATGCACCTCGCGCAATAATTTCTTCCTGCTGCTCCCTCAAGTGCCAGGGCAGCGCGGCGTAAACGTCCTCCACCATGCTGGCGGGCGGCGGAAGCGGATGTTTTTCCGCCTCCTCCACGGCAGCCGAGATTTCCTCGGCATAGGATTTTTCCAGGGAAGCCTGCTTCTCGTCGTCCCACAGGCCGCGCTTCTCCAGGAAGCGCCGCAGCCGGGTGAGCGGATCCTTGCGGCGCCAGGCTTCCACTTCGTCCTCCGAGCGGTACCGCGTGGGGTCGTCGGCGGAAGTGTGGCCGCCCATGCGGTAGGTGACCAGCTCCAGGAACGTGGGCCCGTCGCCGGCCCGCGCCTTGTCCACCGCGCGCTTCGTGGCGGCGTACACGGCCAGCGCGTCGTTGCCGTCCACCCGCACGCCCTCCATGCCGTACGCCAACGCCTTCACGGCAATGGTTTCCGAAGCCGTCTGCCGGGTCACCGGCACGCTGATCGCCCACTGGTTGTTCTGGCAGATCATCACGAGCGGAAGCTGGTACACGCCGGCCCAGTTCATGGCCGCGTGAAAGTCCGGCTCGGAGGTGCCGCCGTCACCAACGTAGCTCACGATGACCACGTCGTCCTTGCGGATCTTCGCGGCGTGCGCGGCGCCGGCCGCCTGAGTGGTCTGATTGGCGATGCACGACGACATCGACACGTGGTGCTTCTGCAGGGAGCTGGGATGGCACGGCATCTGGCGGCCGCGGCAATCGTCCAGGTCGTTGCCCATCACCTGCGCGATGACCTTGCCGAGCGACATGCCGCGCAAGATCGCCGCGCCTCCTTCGCGCAAGGCCGGGAACAGCCAGTCGCGATCTTCCAGGGCCAGCGCGCTGCCCATGGTGGCCGCTTCCTGCCCGTGAATCATCCCGTAGAAAGCGATGCGCCCCTGGCGCTGCAAGTTCAGCATCCGCTGATCGAGAATGCGGTTGCGCGCCATTGCCTCGTAGAGGCGCGCCATGACCCCGTCGGAGAGCCCCGGATCACGGTCCGACAGCAGCTCGCCATCATCCGAAAGTACTTGATACAGTCCAGTCGGGGCAAACAGTTCCTTGACGGCCATCAGGCGCCCAGCATCAACAGCCACGGATCCTCAAGCAATTGCACCACGCGCTGCATGAACTGCGCGCCCACGTGCCCGTCAATGACTCGGTGATCCAGGGAAATCGACAGGTAACAGATGTCTCGCACCACGATTTGATCGTCGCGCACGACCGGCCGCTTGCGGATTTTGTGCACGCCGAGAATGGCCACTTCGGGATGGTTGATGACCGGCGTCGCCAGGATGCCGCCCAGAGCGCCCAGGCTGGTGATGGTGAAGGTGCCGCCCTGGAGGTCGTCGATTTTGAGGGTGCCGGTGCGGGCCGCCTCGCCCAGATATTGAATGTCCGCGGCGATGTCGAGCATGCTCTTGCGGTCGCAGTCCTTGACGACGAACACCGTGAGACCCTCGTCGGTGGCGGCGCCGATGCCGATGTTGTAATATCCCTTGAGCACGATTTCCTGGGTCGCGTCGTCTAAGGTGGCGTTCAAATACGGATATTCCTTAAGGCCGGCGATGATGGCCTTGATGATGAACGGCAGATAGCTCAGCTTGACGCCGCGCGCTTTCGCGAGATCTTCCGCAGAGTCGCGCAGCTTGACCAGCTCGGTCATGTCGCACTCCTCCACGTAAGTGAAGTGCGCCGCCGTGTCCACGCTGGTGCGCATTTTTTCCGCGATCCGCTTGCGCAGCCCGCGCAGGGGAATCCGCTGCTCGGGACGGGGGCCGGCCGGGAACGACGGTCGCGGCGGAGGCGGGGTGGCCGCCGGGCGCGGCGCCGCCGGTGCTGCCTCCTGCTGGGGCACCTGCGCCGCAATCGGCGCTTCCCGAAGGCTCGGCTGGTGCGCGCGTCCGTCCAGGTGGGCAAGCAGATCCTCGCGGGTGATGCGCCCACTGGGACCGGTCCCCCGCACTTCCGCGAGGTCGAGGCCAGCCTCGCGCGCCAGGCGCCGCGTGGCCGGCGCCGCCAAGGGGCGCCCGGTGCGGGCCTGCGGGGCCGGCGCGGTGGCGTGGCGGCCGTTGA
>VGFD01000315.1 GCA_016868975.1 Armatimonadota bacterium
CGGCCCGGACCAGACGCACCGTCCGCCCGCGCCGCCATGGGGAGGCAAAGCAGCGCGATTACTGCTGCTGCAAGCTGACGACGTAGTTGACGATATCCCAAAGCTGCTCTTCCTTCAACGCTTTCTTCCAGGTGCCCATGCGGCTTCCTGGCACTCCGTAGGCGATGGCCCGATAGATGTCGCGGTCGCTCGCGCCGTACTTGTATTCCGCGGGGTTGGTCAGGGTGCGGATGCGCAGCCGCATTTGCGACATCGCCTTGGCGTCGCCGCGTCCGTCCGCCCCGTGGCAGGCCGCGCAATTTCCGGCGTAGAGCATTTTTCCCTGTTGCACGGAGGTGTATGAGCCGCTCGAGGGGTTGCGCAGCATGCGCGTGTCCGCATGACCGGGCAAGGAGCGTTGGACCGCCTCGTCCACCGACGGACTCGGAACCGGCGGCCCGCTCCCCGGATCGCTTGCGGTGGCAACCTCCGGAGCGGTGCTCGCGGTGGCAACCTCCGCGGCGGCGCTCGCGGTGGCAACCTCCGGAGCGGCGCTTGCGGTGGCCAGCGGCGTCTCCACCGGGACCGGCGCCGCGCGTCCGCACCCGGTCGACAGCAGCGCCGCCGCCAGGATCAGGACCGTTATGTCACGCCAGGCGATCACGCCTTGGAAGTTCGCGCTCAGCCCGACGCCGCCTGCCTTGAGCGCGCGCCGTCCGGGTGCTATGATGCCTTTGTGCATTCCCTCAGCCACCCGCTTCGCTGCGCGCTGCGCGGCGCCAGCATCGGCGCGGTCCTTTTCGGCGTCGCGGGTCTCCTCACGGGCATCGTGGGCATGGCCATGCGCCTGCCGGTTCCCCCCATGCTGCTCATCGAGCTGGGCGCCATGCTGGGCGGACTTCTGGGCCTCGGCGTGGGCTACGTGTGCGCCTTTCGCCTGGGCCGCTGCGTGCTGGCCGGACTGACTTCGGGAGCCGGCTTCGCCATCGGGGTCATGGTGTTGCTGCGCGTGGATCTTTCCGCGGCCAGCGTCCTCCGCTTTGCGCTGCTGGGAGCGCTGCTTGGCTCCCAGGGCGCGCTCTTCGTAGTACGCACGAACGACCTTCGATAGGAAGTCCGCGGTCGTCCTTAGAAACCCGTGAAGGCTGAGCGCCTGGAGGTTCCATTCGTGCCGTGGCTGCCCCCCTCACCGGAAAGCCGATCGCTTTTCCGGTTCGCAGCGGTGGCTGTGTTTCTCGGCTTCGCACTGGTGACGGTTGCTTTCTTGCTCTTTGGAGACGGAAGTCGGGCTTCGGCGACGCGCGCCTTGAATGAGGAGGCATCGCTGCTGGCGGTCATTCTCAACCACAGTCCCGAGCTGCCGCGCACGCGCGCCATCCTGGAACTGGTCAAGCGGGAGACGGCGGATCGGCCCATCACGATTGAGGCGTTTATCGTCGCGCCGCCCGGAGAAACCGTCTACGAGGCCGCCCGGGAGAGCGAGCGCAAGCGCCCATGGGAAGAAGTGCAGCAGCGGGTCGCCACCGACTGGCCCCGTTACCTGCTTGCGACGGTCCCGCTGCACCGCGATCCCGCGGCGCCGGAGAAGATCACCGGGGATCTTTACGTGGCGGGGCGCTGGACGGGCGCCAATCCTTCCCTGGCCCTCGCGGCGGGGGCCATCGCGGCGGCGCTTACGGCGCTGCTGTTCGCGCCGCTCGTTGTCACGCTCACCCGCAACGTTTACAATCCGCTGCACAAGATCGTGGAAGCCAATCGCGCGTCCCTGGGGGGCCGCAACCTGTACTTGATGGTCCCACCGGCGGTGGCGCCTCCGGGTGAATTGCGCGAGGTGCTGTTTCACCGCAATCACGTCCTGGAGACGTTGAAGACGCGCGAGGAAACGCTGGCCCGGCGGACCCACGACATGGAGGTGTTCTTCGAGTTTACGCGCCAGCTCGCGCTGGTTCGCGACCCGGCCGACGTGCCCCGCCTGTCGCTCAGCGCCATGGCCAACTCAGTGGAGTTTGACGTGGCCTGCATGGTGATCAACCGAGACGACGTCCATTACCTGATGGTGCGGGCCGCGGCGCCGCTGTCGGAGTACGCCCAGGCGGAGGCCGAGCGGCTCGCGGTGGCCGCCTACTGCGACAGGTCTTCGGTCCAGATGGCCGGTGAAAAGCTGGACACGGTCCAGCAAATCCTCGATCCGCGCGGAACGCTTCTGGAGGGGCCATTCCCCTCGGCGTACTGGGCGGAGATCGGGTACGAGCGCCGGGTGGTCGGGGTGGTCGGGTTCCTGGCCCAGACCGAGAAGAAGTTCAACACCGAGGCCTTGCGTTTTTTAAACTTCGTGGCGGCCGCCGTTTCCCTTGCGGTCAAGCGCTCGCAGGGGTCGCGGACGGCCGGGGCGCCGCGCCAGCCGGGAGCCTCTTGACCGACCAAAACATACCGGGAGATTGACCATGCATCGATTCATTTCCACGCTTTTGCTGATGGTGCTTCTTGCCGCGCCCGGGTTGGCGCAGGGGAGCGCCTGGACGCTGGACGCCGCCCACTCGCGGGTGGGGTTCTCCGTGCGCCATCTCGGCATTTCCAACGTGACCGGCGAGTTCACCAGGGTCAGCGGGCAGGGGACTTTTGACGGCAAGAGCATCGAAACCGCCTCGGTAACCGCAACCATCGACACGACCTCGGTGAACACGCGCGAGGCCAAGCGTGACGACCACCTGCGCAACGCCGACTTCCTCGACGTCGCCAGGTACCCGACCATGACTTTCAAGTCGAAGCGCTTCCGCAAGACCAGCGGCAATGGCTTCGCGCTGACCGGCGACCTGACGCTGCACGGGGTGACCAGGACCGTCGTCCTCAACGGCACCTCAACGCCCGTCGTGAAGGATCCGTGGGGCAGCAGCCGGGTCGGCGCCAGCGCCACCACCACCATCAACCGCAAGGACTTCGGATTGACCTGGAACAAGGCTCTGGAGAGCGGCGGTCTCGTGGTGGCTGAGGAGGTCACCATCACCCTCGACCTGGAGTTCGTGCGCGACGCGAAGTAGGCTGCCGCCTTATTCTTTTGCCCGGGCCGCCGATAACCGGAGGAGGAACGGTGCCGGACCTCGCTGAGGAGGCCCGGACCGCAGGCCGACCGCCTGCGGTCAACGTTTCCATTTGCCTCGCCCAGCACGAGAGCCACCGACGTCCGCGCGCGCGGGCGGCGTTTGTTTCCGCGTGCGCGGGACGGCCAACCTCAGGAGGTAGAACCGCATATGGCTCTTATCGAGTCTCTAGGCAATGCCATTTCCGGCATGATCTCCCAGCAGACCGCGATTGACGTCATCTCCAACAACATCGCGAACGTCAACACGTCGGCTTCAAGAACCAGACGGTCCTCTTCAAGGACGTCTTCAACAAGGTGATCAGCCCCGCCAACCCGCCTGGCCTCACCAAGGGCGGCATCAACGCCAAGCAGTCGGGTCTGGGCGTGACCGTTGCGTCCATCGTGACCAGCTTTGCCCAGGGCGCCGTGCAGCAGGACGGCATCAACTCGCACGTCATGCTCTCTGGCAAGGGCTTCTTTGTCGTCCAGCAGACCGGCTGCCCGCCGCAGTATACCCGCGACGGATCGTTCTCGCTGGACGCGGACGGCAACCTGGTGAACTCCGAAGGGCTTTACGTGCAGGGCTGGTTTGCCCAGCCCAACGGGCAGATCAACACCGGCGTGCTGCCCACTGACCTGAGCATCCCCCTGGGACAGCAGGCGCTCGCCCAGGCCACCACCGAGGTGGACTACGGCGGGACGCTGGACGCTTCGACGCCGGTCGCGCCGTCTCCGGACAGCACCCGCACCACCGCCGTGGAGATCTTCGACGCGCTGGGCACGCCGCACGTCATGCACATGGACTTCCAGAAGGTCGCGCCCAACACGTGGAACTACACGATGTCGTTTCCCGGCGATCCCGCCGTGGCGTCGGTGACCCCCAACCAGGCGGTCAACCAGGTGGTGTACAACGGCGTCGGCCAGCCGGTCAGCGGCACCACGCCCAACTTCACCATCACGTTCACCAGCGGGGCGCAGACGCCGCAGACCATCAACCTGGACCTGACGCAGACCAACCAGCTGGACATTACCGACACCGGCACGCCCCCGTCACCCACCCACACCATCGACGCCATTGCCCAAAACGGCTTCACCCAGGGAACTCTGGACACGTTCAACATTGCCCAGGACGGCACCATCGTGGGCCAGTACAGCAACGGGCAATTCCGTCCGCTCGCCCAGCTCGCGGTGGCCAACTTCATCAACCCCGGCGGCCTGGTCCGCACGAGCAGCAACAACTACATCGAGAGCGTGAACTCGGGTCTCACGGAGCTCGGACCGGCTGAATCCTGCGGCGCCACCATCCTGGCCGGCGCCCTGGAGCAGTCGAACGTCGACGTGACCCAGGAGTTCACCAAGATGATCGTGTCGCAGCGCGCCTTCCAGGCGAACTCGCGGGTGGTCAGCACCTCGGACGAGCTGTTGAACGAGTCGCTGAACATCCTGCGGCGATAATCCTCGGGATAACGGCCTGGCAATGAAATGAGGCGCTCCCCGGAAAGGGGGGCGCCTCATTCGTTGTGTCCCACCCTTCGGCGGCTACACGCGGATGAACATCTTGCGCCAGTGCATCACCAGCAAGACGACCCACCACACGGCGATGTAGCTGAGGGTGTATCCCCAGCCGCCGCCGATGTGGCCTTCGGTCATCACCCACCACCTGGTCCACGCCTGCTGCATCGGGGCGAAGGCCGGCGTGCCGTCTGGAATCACCGGGAACTTTTGCATCAGGTACCACGCGCCCGCGCCGATCCCCATCACCATGGCGCCGAGGCCGGCCAGCAGGCCGGGTAGCTGCTGCCTGGCCGGACCTGCGATCAGTTTCGCGATGACCTGGCTGGTGCCAATCACCATGAACACGATGGCGGCGGTGACCAGAATGTACACCGGCACCATGTCGCCCTGCGCGACTTCCATCGGCACTCTCTGCATCACCAGCATCTTGGCCAGAATCGGCATCACGTACACGGTAATCGCGTTCGCGCCGAAGACCAGCAGCGGAAAGGCCAGCACCTGGGCCGGCGCGGGCACGCTCCAGTTGCCTATCTTCAGGTTCCAGTGCTCGCCCCAGTAATCCAGGGTGAGTCGGAAGAAAGCGAGGACCATCAGGCCCAGCCCGCCCGAGAAGAGCAGGTAGGACGACGTCCACATCGGCTTGTTGAAGAAGGTGTCGGTCGCCCACACCCGGCCGACCTGCGAGAGGATGAGCCCGGTCACAAAGAGGTAGCCGATTTCCTTGAGCTCGATGCCTTCCTCGCGGCGCAGCGCGTCGCCCATGATGGTGCCGATGAGCACCAGCGCCGAGGTGGAAACCATCGAGAAGAGCCCGTCGATGTGATAGGTCTTGAGGTACGTGTCGTTGAGCCAGAGCACGAAGTTGCCGGACGCGGAGAAGTTTCCCACGCCGAAGTCGGTGGGATAAAAGCGCACGATGGCCCAGTGGGTGAGGAACAGCCCGGCCGCGACGGCAAGTCGCACGCCCTGGGAGTAGTGGGCGAGCAGCGCCGCCACAAGGTAGGAGAGGCCGATCAGCTGCAACACGCCCAGGGTGAACGTCACGTGCCCCTTGACGCTGGAGTCCACCAGGCAGCCGAGCAGCACCAGCATGAAGGTACGGGTGAACACCTTGTACATCCACACGTCGTGGCTCAGCCCCCGCTTGCGGTGGGAGGCGGCGGCCAGGGGGATGGAGAGCCCCACAATCAGCAAGAACCAGGGAAAGATCATGTCGGCGAAGGTGACCATGTCTCCCCAACCGGCGTGGACCAGTTGGACCGGGGTGAAACGCCCGAGGGCAACGTTGTTGACCAGGAGCATGCCGAGGATGGTCAGTCCGCGGAAAGCGTCGACCGACGGAAGTCGCCGCTGGACGGCCTTTCGCGGGGCCGGCCGGGGCGGCGTTTCGGCATCGCGACCGCGCGGTGAAGGCACCGCCTGCAATCGTGGCGAGTCGTCGGGCTCTGGCGCGTTGAAGTCTCGCTCAATGGGGGCGTGTAGGGTCATTTCTCCTCCACCTGGGCAAGCCTGATTTGAGGTCTGCCAGTCAGGCGCTCGGCAAAGGCCGCACGGAGCCGGGCCAGACGGGGCCAAGAATTTCCTTCGCGCATGGTGACGAAAGTCATTCGTGGCCGCGTTCCTGCACTCCTGTTTCCGGGAGTGGCTGTCCAATTGCCGACCGGACGGGCATGCCAGGGGATCCCCCTGGACCCGATCGGCGGACGCAGACCGGGCAATTTTCCATTCGCCCTCTCCCCCTACACTTCCTTGAATCCCTCTCAACTTTTTTTCTGAAACTCCAGTCACAGCCTCGCCGGTCTGGCAGGACCATCCCCTCTGGGGAGCGAAAGATTTTCCACGAGATGAGATCCCGCCAGGAGGCTTTCCGCCCAATCATCTTCCCGAAGGCGATCGGGGTTGCGGCGCTCTCGGCTTTTCTG
>VGFD01000316.1 GCA_016868975.1 Armatimonadota bacterium
CGGACTCGGCGCCGTTGCCGGCGGCGTCCCCTGCCACGTGAGTGCCGTGGCCCTGGTCGTCGTAGGGCTTCGGGCGGCCGTTCACCACGTCACGGAAGGCAACGATACGGTCCTTCAAGTCCGGGTGGGGATGAATGCCGGTGTCCACCACGGCGATGGTCACGCCCTGCCCGCGATGACCCCGCTGCCACAGCTCGTTCACGCCCAGGGTGGGCGCGGCATTGTCGAGCCCAAGGGGACGGCGCGGCGAGGGCTGCGGATCGATCCAGCGGCGTTTCTCGTCGACGTACACCTCGACCCCCGTCGGCCGGGATCGCATGAGCTCGCGGTACTCCTGGGGCGGCACTGTTGCCAGGAAGCCGTCGATGATGGGCAGGGTGTCGCCGACGGCGGCCCCCTCCAGGCGGGTCACGGCCTCGCGGGCCTTGAACAGGTCCGCGCCCGAGCGGGCTCGCACGATGACCGGAAGGCGTCCGGCCGCGTCCAGGTTCGAGTTGCGTGGGGAATCCATGGGCGTCTTTCTCCTTATACGGGGATCGGGGCGGGCGAGCCCGCGTCGACCACGGCGCGGACCGTCGGACTGATGTAGACCGGCCTGGGGTCGGGAGCGGTGGCCGCGCGGGCGCTGGCGGAAAGGCCCTGCGCCGCGTCACGAGCCTGTTGGGCGTTTTTGCGGGCGGCCAGGAGGTCGTACACCGTCCTGGCGATGGGGACCGCGAAGGCGACGGCGGCGGCGGGACGGGCGATGCCCTGCGCCGCGGCAACGCTCAGGCCCACGGCGGTGGCCACCACGGCCGCGCCGGTGGTGAACTCAAACCCGCCGTCCACCGCCATGGTGGTGCGGTTGGCCAGGTCGTCGCGGGTGGCCGCGTCGTACACCTTGCGCGCGCCCTGAAAGGCCTCGTAGCCCCCGCCGGCCGCACCGACCCGGGTGGCAACTTCGGCGGACATGCCCATGAACGGGCCCGGCGGTTGGTTGCGCAGCGCTCGGTAGGACTCGTAGTGGCCGGCCCGGCGCGCCACGTCCGCGGCCAGCCGGGCAAGACCCAGGCCGCCGGCCAGGGCGGTGTCGAGGCCGTGGATGGCCGCGTCCGACAGTCCCGCGTCCCGCAGGCGCTGATGGAACGCCGTGTCGCGGGCCAGCGCCCGGAGGGTCTCGTCCCACTCGGTATCGCGGGCCAGGGCGCCGGCCCCGTAGCCGTGAGTCGGATCGAAGCCGGCCGGGTACCACGGCTGGCGCGGCATGTCGTAGCCGTAGTCGGACGGCAGGTAGACCGACAGTCCTCCGGCGCCGTTCAGCGAGGGCGCGTGGAAGCTGTCCACAACGGCGTCGCCCAGGGCGCTCAGGACGGCATCGGCGCCGGCCTGCACGGCCGGATCCGCCAGGCGCGCATCCCCCTTGAGGGTGTTGCAGAGCGAGGCGACGTCGCGGAAGTCGCGCTGGGGCTCGGGTCCCTTCGGGGACACCGGAAGGGAGGTCTGGAGGTCCTCGCGCAGCGCCTCCACCCGCTCCGGATGACCGGCCAGGGAAGCCGTCAGCGCGTGCGCGAGCTGGCTCCAGGCAGCGTTCAGGGCGTCCACCCGGTCCAGGTCGACGGCAACCAGGGAGGGCGCCGTCAGCTCGGCCAGCTCGGTGGGCTGGTATCTCGCCTCGAACACGAACCAGCGGGCCAGGTCGTCGGCGGTGACCTCCTTGCCGTCGGAAAGATCAAACTTGAGGTCCTTCATCACCAGGTCGAGGGGAAGCGATCCCAGGGAGAGCGGCGACTCCGATGCCACCAGGCGGTCGGCGCTCCCGCTGAACTCCGCGGCCACCTCCATCTGCCCCATCGAGGAGGCGTCCAGGGCCAGCAGGTCGATGCGCTTCCCCGCCACGGCGGCGGCCGCCCCCAGGGCCTGCGCCACCTCGTCGTTGCCCAGCACGCTGCCGCTCGACGCGTCGCGCAGGGCTCCGGTGAACCCGCCCCCCTGGCCGTAGACCACGACGGCGTAGCGCTTCGCGGGGTGGGTGCGGATGCCCCACTCCAGGAACTCCTGGAAGGTCTGCTTGCAGCCCATGTCCCGCTCTCCCAGGTCCTGGGCCACCGGCGAGATGATGTCGCGGGTGTAGGGCGGGAGGAAGTAATGGACCATCTCGTCCTGCAGCTTCGGCGGGTTGGGATTGTGCTGCACCTCGTAGCGGCGGGTTCCGCTCCAGTCGCCAGTGAAGCGGTCCGTCCAGAACCGCTTGCGGCCCACCTGCGCGACGATGCTCAGGCGGGAGTCGGAGCCGGCCGCTTCCAGCTCGCGCAGCACCCCTGGCGCCAGTCGGGAGAGCGCTCCGTCCTTGCCGTTGGCGTAGACCAGCACGGTCCACTCGGCCGGCTCCACGACGGGCGCGGGCCGGGCCGGACTTCGGTCGCTGCCGAGGAGACGGGAACGCAGGCACTCGCGCTCGACGAGATCGCTGACACTCAGATTCATGAGGAAACCTCCCGGCAGGGCTGCCAGGGGATGGCGAATGACGCGCATCCCGATTTCCTGGAAGGGTAAGCCTCCTCCGCAACGCCGCCGTGAGGGCCAGCGCCTTGCCAGCGTGAAACCGGGCTATATTGTTGCCCTTCGTGTTAACACCGGTTCAGGTCGTCGTGAGGGCCGCGATCCGGGCATCCGGCGCGGGGTGGTCGTCGAGGGGGTCGGGGGTCCTCGCATCTTTGGCGAAGCGGCTGATGAGCCGCACCATGGCCTGGCGGTCCCAGCCCGCGGCGACCAGGGCTTCGGCACCCCCCGCGTCCGCCTCGAACTCCTGCGAGCGCTGCAGCGCCGCCTCGGCGAGCGCCGCCACCCGCTTGACGGCCGGCTTTGCCGCCTCCGGAGCGCGGGCCTCGAGACCCTTCCCCACCCGGCGCAGCACGCTCGTCTGGGGGAGGTGCCGCTCGAGCAGGTGAACGCGCTCGTGGGCAAGGGTGGCCGCCAGCTCGTCCTCGGGCATGTCGAGGAAGTCGCTGCTGACGTAGATGTTGTCGCCGCCCTTCGCGAAGGCCTGGAAGCCGCCGCCGTCCAGGACGTTCACCCGGCAGGAAAGGCTCGCGGGCGCGGCCTGCGCCAGCGCGTCGAGCGTTGCCTGGGCGCGCGCCACCAGGGCGGGCGGATTGTCCGTGGGGAGCAGGAAGCCCTCGGCGAAGCGGTGGGAGTCCTCGACCTCGACGGCGGGGGGCAGCTCCGCGAGCACCTCGGAGGCGACTTCGGCCCCCAGGCGCTGCAGGGCGGCCACGGCGTCTCGCGTGGCCGGTCCGGCCTTTTTGCGCGCCGTCTCCGGGGCGGCGCTGGCGCACAGGGAGAGGGCGGCGGCCAGTTGCCCCGGCATCAGCAGCAGGCGCGCGTCTACGGCCGACTTGATGCGGTCGGCCATGCGGGAAGCCGGGGGCTCGGCCGCCGCCGCGCTGAGGGAGACCGCATCGCCGGCGCTTTCCGGAACCGGGGAAGACACCGATGGGGATGAAGTGGCTTGCGGTTGCGCCCTTGCCGTCGCCGGCGATTGCGTCGTAACGGTGACAGTCATCGGTCGCCACCCCCCGGGGCGCGCGCTGGGACGCGCACCGATCCGATGACGACGAACCCGTCGCCCCGCACCACACCGTCCCCCACGGCCGCCTGGCGGGCCGCCGCCGCGCTGCGCAGCGCCTCGCTCCACTCGGCCGAGGAGGTGAGCAAAGCGCTCAAGAAGCGCTCCAGCACGGCCTGGACCGGCTCGCCGCCGGATTGGGCGATCTCGTGCAGGGAGGCCCACACGTCCGCCGTGAGAGATGCTTCGTCCCGCGCGGCCATGGCGCCGAGCAGGAGCAAGTAGGGGCGCGCCGCTTCGGCCAGGGGCTCCTCGGGCCGGCGGAACTGCTCGATGGCGCGGACGTCCGACAGGGGGTCCGCCGCACCGATCTGGCCGACCCGCTCGATGAGCGCGAGGCGCCCCTCCAGAGACTCCGGATCGACGCTGCGCGAGGCCCAGTCCGCCGCCTCCCGGGCCCGCGGCCAGCCCAGCCCGGCGGCGACGCAGCGGTGCAGCGCGCCGGCCCGGCGCTCGCGGCAGGGCGCCAGCACGCTCAGCAGCGGCAGGTCCTGCCACAGGTAGCGGGCGGCGCTGGCGGCGTCTTTCACCCCCAGGCGCTCCACCAGCCCGACGTACTCCGCCGCGGCGCCGTCGCGGTTGTCGTTCGGCAGGCCGGTCGCCAGCATGGCCTGCAACGCTTCGGCGGCCGCGCGCGTCCGGACCATGGCGTCGGTCGCCGCCTCCGGGCGCTTCTGTAAGGCGCGCGCCAGGGCGATCAACCAGGCCGCCGTCTGGCGGGGCGGCTGCGATGCATCACGCATGGCGCCGGCGCCCTGCTTGAGGTGTTCCGGGTCCAGCAGGCCGTCCCGCAACGCCGGAACCACCACTTCCCGCCACGCCGCCAGCAGGTCGGTGTGGGGCGCCAGGGCGGCCTCCAGGGCGTCCGCCCGGTTGGAGGTCCCCAGCACGGCGCCACACAGGGTCGCCTCGGCGGAGATGCCGCGTTTCAGGAGACGATAGGCGTCCAGCGCGCCTCCGCAGGCCACCCGGCCGGGCTGTACCCGGAAGTCGATGCCCCGCTCCCGCATGGCGCGAAGACGGCGGGCCGTGTCCGGGGCGTCCAACGCTTCGGCGGCCGCGTCGGCCTCGAAGAAGCCCAGGGCCTGCACTTCGTCGACCGTCCGCAGTGACGTCCTCCCGTGCACGGGGTGCTCCGCCCGCACGTCGGGCGGCACGATTTGCGCCGACGGGTGGGACAGGACCTCGACCAGCGCCGCCGGGGAAAGCGGCGTCCTCCTCTCGGTGTACACCCGGCGGGTACTTTCAGGCCAGGTGGGGCGAGCCTCGCAGAAGGTCCAGCCGCGCGCTTCCAGGGCCTGGGCCGCGGACACCGCCGGGCCGGGCGCTGGTTGCAGCGCAGCGGGGCTCGGGCGTGGAGAGACGGCGGCGCGGGGCGCCAGCACGCCCTCGTCAGGCAGTGGAGTGGTCAGGGCGACGGGCATGCTGGCCGTCCCCCATGGCTGCGCGGTGATACGCAAGGCTTGTCCCCTTTCGGAGTGAGCTGCCATGGCCGAGTACGGGAGCGCGGTCAATCCAGCGTCATGCGAATGTGCGCGCTGGCTCCCGTGCTGTAGATGAGATCCACGGCGGAGTCGGCGTCGTAGCGGCCCTGGAGGGGATCGGCGCCGGTCGTCTCCAGTTGAATCTGCGGCGCGACCGAGCGGTAGGCCGCGCGCACTTCGTCGAGGGTCCCCACCAGCACCGTGGGAAGGTGGCTTGCCGCCCCCTTGTCGGCCACGAATTGCTTCCACGTGGGGTCGACCACGATCTCGCGCTGCCCGTCCCGGACCGTCAGGAAGGCATGAAACTTGTGGGCCTGGCGGCGGGTTCCGTCGGCCAGGGTCACCTCGCTGCGGCCGCGGGCGGAATCGGTGAGGGTGAGGACCGCCCCGACGCCGCGCGAGCGCAGCGGCTCCACCCACTTCGCCGAGTAGTCGAGGCAGGCGCCGTCCTCGGAAGCGAAATCCCCGCCCGGGATGGCCATGATCTCGCGCACCGCGTTCTCGAGCGAGCGGCGCGTGGGAGAGGTCTGTTCCAGCAGCCGGTTGAAGGTGGCTTCCCAGGCGGGATCCGTAGGAGCCTTCGTCTCGCCGCCGCCGAAGCGGAGGGCGAAGGCCTCCGCCGACATCTCGTGGGCGCCGGTGCGGCCATAGCGGGTGGGAATGCGTTCCGGGTGCTGCTCCATGAGGCGCGTAAAGGCCCCATCGCGCTCCTGGCGGTAGGCGCGGAAGGCGCCCTGGTCGGTTTCGGACATGGCGTCCTCGAAGGCATGCCCCAACTCGTGGACCAGCACCGAAACGCCGTCCACCCGCCGGTCTAAGCTCCGCTCCGGGATGACCAGCGCGTTGACCTCGCCCCGATAGAAATACTGACCTTCGATCTCGCCCCGCGCCCAGGTGGTCATCGAGGTTGCGTCGTGGGTGTCGAGAGCGACCGTCCTGGCGCCGTCACGGACGTGGTAATAGGCCGGGACCGCCACCTGTTCGCGCCAGAAACGCAGGGGGCGCTGACCCTCCGGTAGTTCCTGACCGACGCGGGCGTCTCCGGGGTCCGGATCCTGGGCGTAGCGCTCCTGGGCCGCGCGGATGCGTTCCGCGCCGTTGAGGTCGATCACCCGGCGCGCGTAGGCGTCGATCTCGTCGGGAGTGCGGGCCCCGTGAAGCCGCGCAACATCCTCCAGCGAGGGTGCGCTGAGGGCCAGCAGGCGGTCGGCTTCGGCCCCGAGCCCCACGTCCACCGCCTCGCTGAGGGTGGCGCTCTGTTGATCCACGAGGCCGTCGCTGCCATCGTAGACGGCGCGGTAGAAGGCCTCGGCGCGGTCGGAGCGGGCGATGTCGAGGTCCATGCGGGCCGTTGTGTCGCCGGCGTCTACCCGCATCTGGAGGGCGCGAAT
>VGFD01000317.1 GCA_016868975.1 Armatimonadota bacterium
GTGGGACAGTTTGCCGCCTCACGAGATTCCGATTTCCGAAGGTCACCGTGCGTTGCTCGACCAGAGGTTGGCTGAGTTTGAAGAAGACGGCGACCCTGGCGAGCCGTGGGAGACCGTGCTCGACGAGATCGAGAAGAAGGGCTATTGAGTCTACGACTCCGCATTAGAAAGGCCGCACGGGGAGACATCGCGGAAGCCCGTCGCTGGTATGAAAGTGAGAGAACGGGTCTTGGCCAGGAGTTTATTGCTGCCGTCCGAGCGGCGCTCAACCGCATCGAGAGGGAGCCCTTGCAGTTTCCAGTCGTGCACAAGGAATTGCGCAGGTTGTTGGTGTCGAGGTTCCCATACGGCATCTACTACCTCGTGTTGGAAAAAGACATCGCGGTAGTTGCTGTTACGCACAGTAAGCGCGATCCACAGACGTGGATGCAGCGAAGATAGGAACCTGCTAATCCAGGATTCGCCTGGCCAGGGCCGTGGTAGTGCCTTCCTTCACAGCGCGGCGACCAGTAGCTGTAACTGCGCGTCCGTTGGCTTCCATTTGGAGGTTGCCTGGTGGCGGCGCTGCGCGAAGCGGCCCTCGGCGTGGACCACGTTTTCCTTTGTCACCGGGGCCAACAGCGATTCCGCGACGAGTGACGCGCCTCTCATCACTTCATCACCGTTCAAGTTGCCGTCCGCAAGCAGCGGCCACTTCTCGAAGCGTTGCTGCGCGCGATACCCATTGGAAGTCCATCCTCGAGCTCCAAGACGATGGACGCCAGCAACAGGGCCTCGTGCTTGCCATCTACCCGATCTGTTCCGTTGAACACGCGATCGAGCCAGCGTATGGACTGATGTGTCCAGGCGTCGTTATCCCAGCGAAAGTACCAGCAGGCACGGCTCACGGCGACTGGCACACAACCGGCACACATGCGGGGTAGGGAAGGCGTGACACGATCGATCCTCGGGAGCAAAAAAGCCCGCTATCGCGAGCTTCAAATTGGAGCCGGGGATGAGAATCGAACTCACGACCTGCGCATTACGAGTGCGCTGCTCTACCGCTGAGCCACCCCGGCGTTATTCGGCTGTATCCCTGGCGGGAACTTCCAGGGGGACATTATATCAGCGCTGGCTTTCGGCTGTCAACACGAATCGCGGGCCCATAGGACGCCATGGCCGCCCCGACGAACCCGCCTCGCAGGTACACCATCGAATGGGGGACACCGCCATGCCCTGCACCTGTGGAGTGGAGCCGTGCTCCTGTGGGCGCCTCATGCCGCGCGCCGCGTGGCGGGACCCCGACGAGCTTGATCGCCGCCTGAGCGACGCCCAGGCCGCCATGGCGCGGGACGAGCAGGTGCGCGGCTTCTGGACCCGCGCCTCGATGACCGGGATCGCCGTGGGCCTCCTGGCCACCATGGGATGCTGGCGGCTCTATCCCGCCCCGGTATACGGCGGTCCACCCATCCCGCCACCGCAAAGCGTTTCGCCGTCCGCAAAGCCGTCACCGGGCGCGAAAGCCACCCCCACCGCCAGACGCCCTCCCGGCTAGCCGTGTCCCGACGCGCCTATGCCGTCTGGGAGCTCACCCTGGCCTGCAACCTCGCCTGCGGGCATTGCGGATCTCGCGCCGGCGCCGCCCGCAGCGCCGAGCTGGACACCGACGAAGCGCTCGACCTCGTGCGCCAGATGGCCGACCTGGGGATCGACGAAGTCACCCTCATCGGCGGCGAGGCCTTTCTCCGCCGCGACTGGCTCACCATCGCGCGCGCCATTCGCGACGCGGGAATGGGGTGCTCCGTGACCACCGGGGGATACGGCGTCAGCGGGGAAACCGCCCGCCGCATGGCCGACTCTGGCATTGGCCAGGTCTCCGTGTCCGTTGATGGGCTTGAGCCCACCCACGACCGCCTGCGCGGACGCCCTGGATCCTGGCGCGCCTGCCTCGCCACCATGCGGCACCTGCGCGCCGCGGGTCTGCCCGTTGCGTGCAACACCCAGATCAACCGCCTCTCCGCACCCGAGCTGGCGCCCCTCTACCCCCTTCTTCGCGAGGCGGGGATGCGCGCGTGGCAGCTGCAGATGACCGTCCCCATGGGCAACGCCGCCGACCGCCCGGACCTGCTGCTGCAGCCCCACGACCTGCTGGACGTCTTTCCCGTCCTCGCCGACCTCAAGCGACAGGCGCTGAGCGATCAGGTCGAGCTTCTCCCCGGCAACAACGTCGGCTATTACGGGCCCTACGGCCGCCTCTTGAGCAGCGGCGGCGTCTGGGCTGGTTGCCAGGCCGGCCTCAACACCATCGGCGTCGAGGCCGACGGCACCATCAAGGGCTGTCCCTCACTCCCCACCACGGATTACGCCGGCGGCAACATCCGCGAACGGTCGCTTCGCGATATCATCGAGCGCGCGCCTCAGCTGAATTTCAACGACGGTGCCTCCACCGACCACCTGTGGGGATATTGCCGCGCGTGCGAGCACGCGGCCCTCTGCCGCGGCGGCTGCAGTTGGACGGCGCACGTATTTTTCGGCCGCCGCGGCAACAATCCATATTGCCATCATCGCGCACTCAAGCAGGCCGAGCGGGGATTTCGCGAGCGCGTCGTCTTGCGCCGCCCCGCCGGCGGCCTCCCCTTCGATCACGGGATTTTCGAGATCATCGAGGAGAGGGCGGCCCACGTCGACGCGAAATGAACATCGTGGAAGCGCTTCATTGCCGTCCGCTGTTGGAGAAATCCCAACCGCCGCGCCAATCCGCTCCATCCTTCCGGCGGCCGACATGCCGGCCTCCTTTGTGACCGCCGAAGCCGGCGACCTGCTGGCACGCCTCCAGGGCCGCGAAATCTGGGCCAACCACGCCGCCTGGGTTGAGGCCAACGGCGCATCCTCGCCGCCGACGTCCGCACCCGTCTTAGTGGCGCGCGACACAAGTAGCTTCGCCTTACGGGACATCAACTGACCCGGGCGTGTCGCGCGGCACGATCAAACCGATTTGGGGCTAAGTGGTCCGCGCCCGGGCTCCAATTCAGGATCAGACTTGCGCCGCGGGCCACTTAGCCATCGCCGTCAACTGCGCGAAGACACTCCCGAAAAGAAAGCCGCGGACGTGGCCGCCCGCCAGCGCTGCGTCGACGAACTTCTCGCCTTGCTTTGGGAGCCATTCGCATGCCGCTCCCGCGGGCCACTCCGCTTCGCTCCGCGAGCGACGAAGCGCTGCGCCAGTGCCGCGTGGAAACCTTTCGGATGATCGCGCCGGCCAGCCCGCAGGTGGTAATCCCCACGCGCGACGGGGCGATCAGCCTGCCTGGTCCTCCGGGGTCTGATTTCCGTTTACTTGAAGCGGCGGCCGCGCTGTCAGCAGCGACACCACCACCAGCACCACAAACGCCAGCGGGATGGTGACAATCCCCGGCTGGCTGAACGGCACCAGCGCCTGCGACGCCGGCAGTCCGTACACCTTGCTGAAGGTATCCCCGCTGCACAAAATCCAGGCCAGCGAGGACACCATTCCCACCGTCACCGAGGCCGTGATGCCGCGCGCCGTGGTGCCCTTCCAGAACAACAGCATCACCAGCGCGGGGAGATTGGCCGAGGCCGCCACGCTGAACGCCCAGCCCACCAGGTAGGAGACGTTCATGCCCTTAAACACAATTCCCAGCACCATCGCGATGATTCCCACCACGACCGCGGTGATTCGCGCCAGGCGGATTTTATTCGTGTCGTTTAAATCCATCTTGAAGAATCGCGTGAGATCGTGCGCTACCGCGCCGGACGCCGCGACGATGAGGCCGGCCACCGTCCCAAGCACGGTGGTGAACGCGATCGCCGAAATCGCCGCGAACAGGAACTCGCTGAAACTGCGGGCGAGCAGGGGAGCCGCCATGTTCTCGTCCGTCACGTCGATTGCGCCGCTCGTCATGGCCCCCAGCCCGAGATAAAGCGTGAGCACGTAGAAAAAGCCGATGCTCGCAATCCCCACTATCGTGCTCTTGCGCGCGCTCTCCTGATCCTTCACCGTATAGTACCGTATAAGAATGTGCGGAAGCGACGCCGTTCCGGCGAAGAGCGCCAGCATCAGCGACAGGAAATTCAGCTTGTCCGTCACGCTGTCCCCGCGAATTCCCTTGAACGAGGGATGATTGCCCGGGCGCAGCACTTCCGCACCCGCCGTGGCCGTCGGCGTGTACACCGTCGTGACCGATCCGTCCGCCTCGGGGATTTTTTCCGAACGCCACAACACCACCGTGCTCGCCTGCAGCGTTTCCAGAAATCGCCACGGTCCCAGTGGACCGCTGGAGGACGCTCCGCCGGGCAACGCCACCACCGTCCCCACCGGTCGCAGGTCATTTTCCGCCGACTGCGGCTGGCCGTTCACCATGCGCACGCCCTGCCCGGTGACCGTCACTCGCTGGGCCGCCGGCATGGGCGCCGCGGTAAATCCGCGATTCAAGATCAGCACGGTCAGCACCGCGCTGAATATCACCAGCAGGGAGCCTTTCAAAAACTGCACGTAGGTCGTGGACACCATCCCCGCCGTCACCACGATGGTGATCACCACCGCGCCCACCAGCACCACGCCCAGCCAGTGCGGAAATCCAAAGAGCGGCTTGACCAGCGCGCCCGCGCCCACCATCTGCGGAATCAAATAAAAGATGCTGACGGCCAGCGTGGACACCGATGCCGCAAGCTTGATCCCGCGGGAGTCGAAGCGGCTGTCCAGCGCGTCCGCGAAGGTGTATTTTCCCATGCGCTTGAGCGGCTCGGCAATGACGAACAGCGCCACCACCCAGCCCGCAAGGTATCCGATGGAATAAAGGAATCCATCGTAGCCGTAGAACGCGATCATCCCGCAGATGCCCAGGAAGGACGCCGCCGACAGGTAATCCCCGGCGAACGCGATGCCGTTCACGAACCAGTGGATGTGTCCGCCCGCCGCGAAGTACCCGCTGGCCGAGCGCGCCTGGCTGCCCAGGTAGAAGCTCAGGCCCAGCGTGATGGCCACGAATACGGCGAAGACAACTACCGCGATCAACGACGGCTGGTAGATCAAGCGTGCAGCCGCCGGCACAAGAAGTCGTACAGCAGGGCCAGCACAACCGCCGCCGCGATGAGCCCGAAGCCGTACACGATGGCGAGGCTCACGCCGCCCACCTGCGCGGCCATCACCGCGGGAGCGAACGCGTTGAGATAGACGAACGCACCATAGATGGCCAGGTAGAGCGCGAACAACACGAGGCCGTAGCGCGCGCGTCGCTCAATGTGGTGGCTGGCCTCGGTTTCAGGCGTGTCGGAAGGAGTGTGCCCGTGCATGACCATTCGAGTTCAACGCGCCGCGCCAGAGCCCTGGGGACGAGATCACAGTCCGCGACTTCTCTGAGAAAGATTCAACACTCGGCACGCGGCTGCCGATCACTTTCGTCGTCATCGAGGCGAATGAAGGTCAAAATGATCGGCAGCGCCCGGTGGTGCGGGCGGCTCGCGGTCCAGGCGCCCTGGCGCCCGCCGCTGGTGCGCTCGCACGGAAATGAAGGCGCCCGCGAGTTCGTGGCTCGGCGGGCGCAAACACGAGGTATTTTTGGGGGGTCGTCTGATGAAGTCTTCATTGACAGGAGGGTCTTACGAAGTCTTCCCCCATAAGATAACGGAGGGGTCTGTAGCGCCACTGTAGGCCGGCTGAATGTTCGCTGAAAGAAGTTATGCACATTTTTTTTGGCGTCATCACGCGGCGCGCGCCGCACAACCGAAGTTATCCACAGGGTTTCACACAAATTCACACATTGACGGTGTCGGGGGCACGTGGTATTCTCCATTCACCGAGCGGGACTTGTCCCGAGCGGCGCCGCGGTGAAGGGCTTGCCCTCCGCAGCGGGTTCCACGGTGTGAGCCGTGGACGCCAGGGAAAAGGCGTTAACACCCTCCCCGCCAGGTGCCGTTGGTCCCTGGATGGAGTGCCGGAGCAAGACCGGCTGCGCCTGCGGTTGCGCGTGTTGGGCCGCTGGCAAGAGAGTAAGATGGGGTTCTGCCCACCAAGCATCTGATGCGCCACATACGCGGGGGTCAAGTCCTGTCCCCCACACGAGCCTGACGAGGGGCCTGTACAACCTCTCCCGACGGCACGAATCAGGACAGAGAAGTGCTGGGTTTCGGCTCAGTTGGAGCGCCAACCTCCACGCCTCGCGCCAGAACGCCGAGGCGCTTTTCGCTTTCCGTGGGAAATTCTCCGCCCCCGAACGCTGACACCGCGCAGGGTAGCGTGTCCGTGGCTGACACCGCGCAGGGTAGCGTGTCCGTGGCTGGCACGTCGTTGGTGACCCGCTGCCGTTGGGGACCCGCAGTCGGGGGGCCGAACATCCCGGGCGCGGGCGCGGGAAACCACCGCCCGGCCCCGAATTTCCACCGTGAATGAAGCATGTGCTCGTGTTCCTCCAGCGGCCGGGCAACCTCATCCTCATCGGAGCACTGGCTGGCTGCATCGCCTATCTTGAAGCC
>VGFD01000318.1 GCA_016868975.1 Armatimonadota bacterium
ACACCCGAGAGACTTTTCTGATAACTTTTGCCGGTGAGCCGAGGCGGTGGCCCACCGGGCCTCTCCGAGAGCCGCCAAAGCAACCTAGGAGGAACATCATGGCAGAGACCAAGACGATTTCCGGGCAGAGCACCATGGCGGAAGTGCTGGAAGCATATCCCAGCGCGAAGCGGGCTCTGTTCCAGCGCTACCACATCGGCGGCTGCTCGAGCTGCGGGTTCTCCCCGGAGGACAGCCTGACCGACGTGCTGGCCAACCACAACGTGATGGACGTCGACGGCACCATCGAGTACATCAAGGAGAGCCAGAAGGTCGACGACCGCATGAAGATCACCCCGACCGAGCTCGACGGGATCATCAAGGGCGGCAACGGCGTGAAGCTGCTTGACGTGCGCGAGCCCTGGGAGTACGACATCGCCCATATCGAGGGCGCGCAACTGCTGAGCCGCGACCTCGTCCAGGAAGTGATGCAGACCTGGCCCAAGGACACCCAGATCGTGTTCACCTGCCACCGCGGGATGCGCTCGATGGATGCGGCGTCCTACTTCATCGGCCACGGCTTCAGCAACGTGCGCAGCCTGGAAGGCGGCGTGGACGGCTGGGCGGCCGAGGTCGACAAGGAGATGGCCCGCTACTAGAATCGGGTCACCTTCTCTGGAGTGGGATCCCCTCGACGGGGGTCCCTTTTTCTTCTTACCAGCGGGGTGTGGTGATTGGCTTCGCGCGTGATTGGGGGCACGGGTTGGGCCAATTTGTTATGAGCCCTTAAGACCGCTGTAACAATCCGGTAACGCATGGTTTACAAGTCGTTTACAAAAACGCTTAACGAACGCTGGATTTCGTGGGAGAATAGTCTTGCGGGGGCGACGCCCCCACCGAGTGCAGAGAGAAGTGCCAGGCCGGTGCCTGGGCAGAGGAAGGGGATAGAGGCTGTGACGTTTCTTCAATCGTTGTGGAACCGTAGCGAAAAGCCCGACAACTCCCCTTCCGAGCGCCTCCGCGTGGAGCGGCGGCGCAACCACCGTCACGACGACGGCCGCAGCACTTTCATCTTCCCGGTGATCGGCAACTCGCGCGAGGTCGTCATCCAGGACGCCAGTTTTCAGGGAATGCGGCTGGTGAGCCGTGAGAACCTGGAAGTCGGCTCCCGCATGCACCTCATCGTCTTCTACAACGGCAGCACGGCGCGGTTCATCGTGCAGGTCCTGTGGGAGGCGTCCGATGCGAATCCGCGCAAGCGGCAGTATGGCGTTCGCGTCCAACTGGCGTCTCGGCAAGAAGAGTCACAGTTGAGCGAATATCTCAAGTTTCTGAGGGTTTCCAAAAATTAAGGCTTCGGGAATCCCGATTCCCGACTGAGGGCCTCGAAATGCAAACGGCTCGCCGCGAGCACGAGAGGACCTACTTTCCTCGTCCCAACAGTCCTTCCTTTCTCTAGAGCAGGTTCGAGAAGAACCTGCTCTACGCATTTTCCGACCCCCTGCGCGTTCGCCGCGAAGTGGGAGCGAACACGGCGACCCCCTGCGCGTTCGCCGCGAAGTGGGAGCGAACAATGCGACCCCCTGCTCGTTCGCCGCGAAGTGGGAGCGAACAGCCCAAATGAAAGCACGGCTTAACGCGGTTTCCAACGCGTTCGGTGTGAAGTGGGAGCGAACAGCGCAGCCTTTAATGTGTTCGCTGCGAGTTGGGAGCGAACACTCGACCGAAGCTGCAACTGCCGGTTGCAAAGTAATCACGCCCGCGACGGTACAGGAAGCCGCACACAACCTCACGCCGTGAGAGGACCACTACAGTGGCTGGGAATTTCTGTGATACAGAGCAGTCAACGAAGCAGGCGCCGTCATTTTCGCGGAAGTACGTGTTGCGAGCCAGCATGTTCAGCGCTGCTGCCACAGAATCACCCTGCGTCGCTATCAAGCGCCCGCCCTGACATAACTCGTCTCCGAGCATCCAATCAACCAAGCCGTCCGACCCGACGGATACGTAGCCAATCGGGCTTGCGTGCCTTTCTGAGAAGCACTTCTCCACCACGTTGTCAGCGCAGTTGATCTGGTTAACGACCGCGTGAACCCCCCAGTAATCGAGGTGATCAGGTCGGCCGAAAAGTCCACTCAAAAGGCTGTGCCCTATGGGCGTTCCGAGCGTCATGCCGCCAATCTCGAGCGGTTTGCTCCGGTCGACACGATCCACACGATCGAGAGGTCTTGCGTGCCGGGGCAAGAACATTGCGCCCACCGCCACGATTGCGATGACCACGGCAACGTGCCATAGTCCGCGCCAGTTGTTCACTCGAGTGGCTCCGCGCACGCGGAAAACTTCAGCGACCCCGCAGGTTTGCCCTGCGATTGACGTCGCCACGCTGGCTGCGACGGGTGAGGGGGTGTTCATCCTATTAAAATTAAACTTTCGCTCCCAGATTGCGGCGAACACGCCGGGAACGGCTTAAAATCGTGGGTTTAAGATCCCGTGTTCGCTCCCAGATTGCAGCGAACCGGGTTAGTGGAGTTCCTGGACCAGCACTTTCAGGTGGCCCCAGCCTACCGGGAGGCTGTGCGCTTTGGACTCGCCGCCGACGCGGTCTCCTTCGCGGGTGGGGACCTCCACGATCTTCATTCGTTTCTTCATCGCGCGGATGCTCATCTGGTACTCGATGGGAAATCCGCACTCGGTGAGCCTCAACCCATCGAACGCGGCGCGCGTGATGGCGCGGTAGCCGTTGATGGTGTCGGTCACGTACGGGCCGCGGTTGAACAGGAAGTTCGCCACCCAGGTGAACGCGCGGTTGGCCCAGGCTCGTGGGCGGAACCAGTGGACGTCCTCCTCGTTGCGGGAGCCCGGCATGAAGCGCGAGGCGATGGCCAGGTCGAACCCCTCGTCTAACAGGGCCAGCAAGCGCAGAATGTCCCCCGGGTTCTCGTTGCCGTCAGGGCTGAAGTAGCACAGGTACGGCTGGGACGTCTCGCGCGCTCCCACCCGAAAAGCCTCACCGCGGCCGCGGCGCGACTGGCCCACCACGCGCAGCCCTTGCGCCTCCAGAAATTCCCGCGTGCCGTCGGTGGAGCCGCCGTCCACCACCAGCACCTCTTGCACGCAGTCAAAGGGAATCGACGACAGGATGGCGCGGCATCCTTCGATCTCGTTGAGAGTCAGCAGAACCAGACTGGCTCGATAGCGTCGCAAATTAAAACTAGGGAAAATTGACGCACATGTCGTCGCCCACAACCGCGTGCTCGATTTGCTGCGCGTAAATGCCGTAGGTGCACCGCGGACACTTGTCCACCACGACGTCCTTGAGAAACTGCACGTGCTTGGGACTACCCCAGAATTCCAGAATCTTGCTGGGATCCGGGTAGTGCATGCCGAGCACGTAATTCGGATCGCCGCGCCAGTCCACGCAGTTGTACACGTAGCCGTCGGCCCCGCACTGAATGGTGAGCGGCGCCGCCCAGCAGCGCGAGAAGCCGTGCTTGAGGTTCATGGTTTCGTTGAATTTGTGCCGCACCCCGAAGACCTTGAAGTCCTTCGTCTGCATTTTCATGCAGGCCGCGAGCTGCTCATTCACCAGATCCATATTGAATTTCAGCACCTCACCGAGGCCTTCGATGTTTTCCGAGGCGGCCGGGCGGGCGTGGAAGTGCGGCACCCCGATCTCGTAGGCGAGCTGGCATGCCTGCAATATCTCGTGCTCGTTGCTGGGGTGGATCAAATATTTGATGGCAATTTCGCAGCGCGCGCCGGTCTGCTTCTGCATCTCGATCATGGCGCGCACGTTTTCCACGATCATATCGAATTTCTTGACGCTGGTTTTCTTGATGCGCGCATAGGTTTCGCGGGTGCCCGCATCCAGGGAGATGCCGATCCAGCGGCAGCCTTCAATGGCCAGCCGGCGCCGCTCTTCGGTGCGGATCTCGATGCCGTTGGTAATGATGGAGGATTGTTTGCCTTTATCCTTGATGAGCTTGAGCGCTTCCCACATCCCCGGGTGCAGTGTCGGATCGCCGCCGCCCGCGAAGCAGAAGCCGCGCACGCCCCAGTCCGCGAGGAAGCCGCACAGGTTGAGCAGGTGCTCGGTGGTCATCTTGTGACCGACCTTTTCGCTCTTGTGTAGAATGCGCCACGAGTTGCACCACACGCAGTCGATGTTGCACACGTAAGTGGGATCGATGCTGGCCTCGATGGGAGGCAGGAACTTTTCGGTGACGATCCCCTGGTATTCCGGGTAGTACATCAGCCCCTTCCAGGAGTTGAAGGAGTTGTACGGCTCGGTCCACTCTGCTCGCTCTGGCTCGCGAGTTGCAGCGTCCGGGTCGGCCGTCAGTGGCTCCGGCACGGCGGGCTGCGGCTTCTTGCCGTTCTTGTTGGCGCCTGTGGCGGGCGTCAGAGGGCTCACCTCCTGGTCTGTGCGATCCGCTCCGAGGGGCGCGGTTCGAGTGTTGAATTTATAGCCGATTCCCTCGTGGAATACCATCCCCGCCCGATTGACCTTATGCGGAGATTTGATCCAGCGGGCCGCGCCTCATAAGCGGATTCCATCCCCGATCTGGGTGGCCCGGAAGCGTGCCCCGAAGACCGCGCGCAGCATGTCCGCCGCCGTCTCGGTGGTGGCCGCGGTGGCCACGATGGAGAGCCGCGGATGGCTGGCGCGCAGTGCTCGCAAGGCGCGATCCAGCGCGGGGTCCGGCAGGCCGATGCGGTATCCGGTGGCACCCACGAAACGCGCCACGCGCATCCCCGACGCGCGCTCGAACCGGGCGATGAGCAGGTGCGGCGGCAGCCCTTCGGTGCCGTTGAGCAGCGTTGCGCCGGCCGCGCCCTTAACGCCAAGCGCCAGCGCGTAGTGGCGCCCGCCGGCCAGCGGCTCGGTTTCGTAAACGTAGGCCACGACGCGTGAGGTCAGCCGGGTGACCCCGGGGGGAAGCAGGGTCGCGTTCGGCGCGGCCTCCAGCAAGCCCAGCGCGGCGGCGGTTTCTTGCGGATGCGGCGGCGGCGCCAGCACCACCCGGGGCTGCTCGCGTAGCAGCGTGGCAAGCCCGGCGCAGCGATCTGCCTCGCGGCACGACACCACGACCCAGTCTATCTGCTTTTCCCAGGCGAGCAACGGCGAGGCCTGCAGGGTCGACCGTCCGAATCGTTCCCAGTTGGGGGCGCCGGGCAATCCGCCGGCGTCGTAGACAACGTTCAGCGTGCCGTCGGCCAGCGTGGCGCGAAGCGCGGAGCTTCCCCCGGCAATTGGACGGTCGCGTAGCACCAGCCAGGTGAAGGCGCCGGTATCCGGAGCCAGGTCGCGCCGCAGCGAATCCCCTACCAGCGGGGCCGCGCCGCTCAAGACGTGCACCCACTCCACCACGTCGGCGCGCGACACGACCGGAAGCGGGGCATTGATGAGTGGTCGCGCCTCCAGCTCGCGGCGCTGGTAGAACGCGGGGTCGCGGAAGAGCAGCAGCAAGAAGATCAGGATGGCCACCTGGATCGCGACCAGCACGGCGAGGACGACGCGGGCCCAGGCGATGGGTGGCACGCGCACCATGGTCCCCTGCTGCAGCGCGCGAGACGAGGTGGTCATGTCATCGCGCGACGGTTTCGCGCGATGTTGACGTGAGTCGACCGCTGGCCGCATCCAGCGCCAGGCTGGCGGTGCCCTCGCGCAGCGTGACACGGCCGTCCTGCGACTGCGCTTCGAGGATGGCGGTGAACGCCTCGGCGCGCACCGTCTGCCAGCGCGTGAAGTGCCCGCTGTCCTGGCTGGGCACCAGGAGCACGAAGGGCACGCAGGATTTCTCGGTGAGCATGCGGAGCCGCTCCAGGTAAAGATCCGCCTCGTCCAACCCTCGGGGATCGTCGAGGATCACGACCCGCGGAGGCGCCTCACGCGATTCCTCCAGCCACGAGCCGACCGCAGCTTCCGCATCGAGGTCGGCGAGCACGTACAGCAGGTCCTCGTAGCGGCGCAGTTGCGGCTCCAGGCGGCGGAGCACCTCATTCTGGCCGGCTTCGTCCAGCGAGTCCCAGTTGGCCTCCGCCTGCAGGGACAGCAGCAGGCGGCCGAGGCGCTCTTGCCCCAGGCGCGAGGAGGCGAACAGCACGCGCCCCTTGTCCGCCTCGAGGGCGTCGTGCACGCAGTTGGCGGCCAGCGTCGACTGCAATCCCGGGTTTCGCACCCCCACCAGATAGAGACCGGATGCGCCCAGGTCGAGCTGACCGCCGAGCAGCGGAAGGCGGCCGAACGCCGTCTGCAGCGCGGGATTCCACGAGAATGGCTCGGGGCTTGTGTCGGATCCCGAAGGGCCCAAGCGTGTCGCTTGCTCCAGGCGGTCGAGTCGGCTCCCGATGGAAACGTTGCTCACGATCATGAACACGATCATGCAAAGTCCGAGGATCAATACGAAGATGGGCAGGGAGGGAGATGCAGCGCTGGCCCCGCCTTGTGCG
>VGFD01000319.1 GCA_016868975.1 Armatimonadota bacterium
CCACACCACGCGGGTGTGCACCGCGGTCACGGCGCCGGAATGGTACACCTGATCGCATCGGATGGACAAAAGGTCGCCCGGCTTGAGGGGGCGGGGGGACTCCAGGCGCATTCCGCTCACGCTCATGTCCTGAAGCGTGGCCTTGAAGGTGCCGTCCGGCGCGTGGCACACCACGGTGTACTTCGCGTTCACCCGCAGGGCCTTGCGCTGCTGGGCGAGAGGGGCGGCTCCCAGAGCGGGACGACGCCAGCCTCGAACGAGCCGCCAGAGCGCGCGCACCCAACCGGTTACTTCCATTGTTACCTGTACCTCCCTCGCGGCTCCACCGTGTATCTCCCGCCGGCGCGCCGAAAAATCAAGTCCCCGGCGAGGAAGTTTTCGCACGCTAAAAAACGACGCCCGGATCGGCGCCGTCTGGCGACATCAGTTCCCTATTCCTCAGGCGGTAGTTATCCTCAGGCGGTAGTTATCGTGGAGCGCCAGCGCAAATATCGGACGAAGTTTTCCATGATCGTCAGATCGTTGTGCGAGCTCCCCGTGAACCGCGCGCCGGCCTCAAAGCGGCCCTCCCGCTCCTGAGACCAGACGACGCGGACGCATTTTCGCATGAAGTATCCGTTGAAAAAAAACGTGACCCCCCCGAAAGCGGCCTGCGGCAGGGCCGCGGCATCCAGGACCAGGCGGACGCCGTCTCGGCTCGCATCGGCAACCTTGCACTGCACCGTGGATCCGTCCGCCAGATGAAGCGTGGTCTTGACGCCCAGTGGCAAACGCTCCGCGGAGCGAACGCGAGCAAAATCAACGATAAGGGTCTCGCCCTCGAGCTCCTCCGCGAGCCACGCCACAATGGGCCGGCTGGCCGCTCTGGCGCGGGTTTGCAGCTTGCGAAACCAGCGTGAAAACAACTTCATCGACAGTCCCTCCAGTGAGAACATCGTAGCAAGCCCGACGCCCGGCGGGGGTTACCGATTTGTAAATGATGTAAACGTCGTGTTAACGACCTTCGACCAGCCCGCGGTCGAAGTAGATCTGGGGATGGTCCTGCGCCACCCCGAGGTCGACGTGGAACGAGCCCTTGCAGAAGATGGTGAAGTTGTCGGGATTGCTGCGCGACCCGAAGCCCTCCGAATAGGTGTCGGACCCGGCCGAGGGACATGAAGGGATGGCCTTGATGTAGTGTGGGGTCACGAGGTCGAGCGTGTCGGGAAATAGCTTATCGTTGTCGTTGGCATACAGCGACACGGCGGCGGACAGGTTGCGCAGGTTGGAGTCGCAACTCGACAGCCGCGCGTTCGAGCGGGCGCGCACGAAGTTGGGCAAGACCAGCATCAAGAGGACGGCCAGAATGGCGAAGACGATCATCAACTCGATGAGCGTGAAGCCGCGCGTCCGGGCCTTCACAACGACGCTCCGGCCTGCTGAAAGGCGTCCAGCCGCTCGCTCAACGTCGCGCGCAGCTCGTCAAAATCCGGGAAGAACAGCGAGACGACAACCGCGCTGCGCCCGGCCACGCTCACCGAGAGCTCACGCACACCCATCCGCGAACGGACCTGGCCCAGCGCCACGCCATCCCAGCCCGACGAGAACCACCCCTGGTGGCTGCGCACCGAGACTCGGGCCGCCTCCACTTCCACGGTGAGGGCGCGGGTCGCGAACACGGCGACCGCGAAGCCGAACATCACCAGCGCCATGGCCACGCAGGGCAGCACGGCGGTCCAGCGCATCATTGGATCGCCGGGCGGTACGATGTTCCAGAAGTGCCAGGCCGCCACTGAAAGCGCCGCCACCAGGACAAGGGGAAGCAGTGCCACGCTCGAGACGCGCGCGAGACTGGGCCTGTAGCGGCGAGACTGGAAGTTTCCCCGCTCCGACCACTTCCGCTTGAGGATAACGCCGTCCAGGCGACTGGTTTCGTCGGACATGAGACTCCAGGAATGACTTCTCCGTGCTGGCGGTTTGGGCACCCTAGAGTGGAATCATGCCACAAATGGCCGGCCGGTACAATACTCCATTGCTAAATGGCGCGCGACATAAGTAGCTTCGCCTTACGGGACAACGACTCGTGATCAGACTTGCGCCGCGGACCACTTAAGTGGCGCGCGACACAAGTAGCTTCGCCTTACGCAGACGACGACTAACCCGGGCGTGTCGCGCGACACGATCAAACCGATTTGGGGCTTAGTGGTCCGCGCCCGGGGCTCCATTTCATGATCAGACTTGCGCCGCGGACCACTAAGATCGGTTCTCGCCCCAGTTGTTCCAGTAGGTGCAGGTACGTGCGGACTCGCGCGCGGCCGGCTTGAACGAATCCCCGCGGTAGTGGGCGACCGGCAGCAGCACTGCCTGGGTGACGTTTTCCGGGATGCCCAGAAGTGCGGCCGTCTCCCGCTCGTAGACGAGGTGGAGCGTGGTCCAGGCCGCCCCGACTCCGTGCAAGCGCAACGCGAGCATGAAGGACCAGGCGGCCGGCAGGATGGACCCGTACAGGCTGGCCTGGGCCGCCACGCCCTTGTCCTCAACGCGGCCTTCGATGCAGGCCAGCACCAGCACCGGCACCTCGTGCATGTGCTCGGCGAGAAACACCGCGGAGTCCAGCATCTGGGACTGGCGCGCGCGCTCCACGCCGTCGCGGTCCTGAGAGCGGACGAGGTAGTGGTCGAACGACTTGCGATACAGGTCCGCGACGGCGCGCTTCTTGTCCGGATCCGTGATCACCAGCCAGTGCCACTTCTGCTGATTCGAGCCGGAAGGCGCCTGAATCGCGATCTCGAGGCACCGCTCGATTATCGCGTAGTCCACGGAGCGCGCAAGATCCATCCGCTTGCGCACCGAGCGCGTGGTGGTGAGAAGCTCTTCAGTGTTCATGGTGCCTGAGGTATCACCGCCCAGGAGGCGGATCCTGCTGATAGCGTGAAAGGGGACCCGATGAACGTGTTCGTCCTCAACTGCGGATCGTCGACCCTCAAGTTCCAGGTCGTGGAAACCGATCTCCCGCTCATCGAGCGCGACGCCGACCGCCGGCTCGCCTCCGGAATCATCGAGCGCATCGGAACCCAGGCGCTGGTGAAATACGAGGCGCCGGGCAAGCCGGCCGTGCGCACGGCTTCCCCGGTGCGCGATCATCGCGCGGGCATCGACATGGTGCTGCGCTGGGTCATCTCCGACACCTCGGGCATCGAGGGGATTCGCTCGATGGCGGACATCCACGCCGTGGGTCACCGCGTGGTGCACGGCGGGGAGAAGCTCATCCGCTCGGTGGGGATCGACGACGACGTCATCCACCAGATCGAGGATTGCATCGAGCTGGCGCCGCTGCATAATCCCGCCAACTTGAAGGGCATCCGCGCGGCGCGCGAGCTGCTGGGCGACGGCGTGCCGCAGGTGGCGGTGTTCGACACGGCCTTCCACGCCACCATGCCGGAGCGCTCCTACCTTTACGGGATTCCCTACCAGTATTACCGGCGCTACAAGATCCGCCGCTACGGATTCCACGGCACCTCGCACCGCTACGTATCCTACCGCTACCGCAAATGGAAGTCGCTGCCCCGCGAGGGGGTGGACATCATCTCGCTGCACCTGGGCAACGGCGCCTCGGCGTGCGCCGTCCAGAAGGGCGAGTCGATTGACACCTCGATGGGCTTCACGCCCCTGGAAGGACTCTTGATGGGCACCCGCTGCGGCGATATCGATCCCTCAATCGTGGAGTTTCTCACCCACATGGAGGGCGTGAGCGTCTCGGAAGTCGACACCATGCTCAACAAGAGCTCCGGGTTGCTGGGAATTTCCGGCCTCACCGGTGACATGCGAGAGTTGCTCGAGGAAGAGGAAGAGAAGCAGGACCGCCGCGCGCGCCTCGCCATCGACGTGTTCTGCCACCGCGTGCGCAAGTACGTGGGCGCGTATTTCGCCGAGATGGGCGGCGCGCAGGCGGTGGTGTTCACCGGCGGCATCGGCGAAAATTCCGCGGTCATTCGCGAGCGCATCTGCAAGGGACTCGAGTGTCTGGGGATGCGCCTGGACGCCGAGCGCAACCGCGCGCCGCTCCCGGTCAGCCCGCACATTGGAGTGATTTGCGAGGACAATTCGCCGGTGGAGATCTGCGTCATCCCCACCAACGAAGAATTGCTGATCGCCCGCGACACGGTTCGATGCGTGCACGACGTGCCGCGCCGCTGGTGAGGCCGGCGCGGCTCGCGGCGCTCCTCGCCGTCCTGCTCCTGCTGCTGGCGCGGGCGGATGCTCGGCCGTCGCCGCGCGACTTCGATCAGGCCATCGACGTGGCCGGCCGCTCGCGCGCGTTTCGCGTGCACGTTCCCCCGGGCTACGGCATCGACCCGCTTCCACTGGTCATCGTGTTTCACGGCGGCGGTGGAAACTGGCAGAGCGCCGAGCGGCAGACCGGCTTCACGGCGCTCGCCGATCGGGAAAATTTTATCGTGGTATATCCCAACGGCAGCGGCCGGCTGGCCGACCGCCTGCTCACCTGGAACGCGTGCAACTGCTGCGGATACGCGCTGGACCGCAAGATTGACGACGTTGCTTTCCTTCGCGCCATGGTGAAAAGCCTGCGCGCCAACTTCAAAATCGACGCGGATCGAATTTACGCAACCGGGATTTCCAACGGTGGCATGCTGTGTTACCGGCTCGCCTGCGAACTGTCGGACGTAATCGTGGGAATCGCGCCGGTGGCGGGCGCTTTCAACTGCGAGGTGTGCAAGCCCATCCGCCCGGTGTCGGTGCTGGCCATCCACGGCACCGCCGATCAGCACGTGCTCTATGAGGGCGGCAAGCCGAAGAAGCGCGCCGACCGCTGGCACCCGCGGGTGGATCGCTCAGTGTCTTACGCGGTCCGTTTCTGGGTAGCGCAGGACGGGTGCCGGCCGGATCCGATCCGCACCGAAAACGGCGACGTCATACGCGACACCTGGCCGGACGGCCGTTTCGGCAGCGAGGTGGCGCTCATCACCATCCGCGGCGGCGCCCATTCCTGGCCGGGCGGCCAGCGGCTCAATGCGCGGCTCGATCCCCCCTACCCGGGGCTCAACGCGACTGAGGAGATCTGGCGCTTTTTCGCGGCACACCCGCGGCGGCCATCTCGTTAAGAAACAGGCGGCGCAGGGCATCGTAACCCCGCTCGTTGGGATCCTCCAGATTCGCGTAGTACCAGTAGTGGGGATCCTCGGGACGATAATACTTCAGCGCGCGATCCTTGCAGTGCAGGCCGTGGCCCAGGAACAGTCCGTGCACGTCGACGACGCGCACCATCTCGTGCCGCCTTGCCACGCGACGAATGACATCGTTGTAGGCTGCGAGTATTTGCTCGCCGTCCGGCCAGGGGGGAAGACCAGCGCGCTCGATGTCCCCTACTCCGTCGGTCGGGTCGTAAATGGTGGCCAGAAAAATCCGGCAGCCACCCGGAAACTTGCTGGAAATGGTCCGCAGCATCCCGTCGAGACGCGCTTCGAACGCGGCGATCCAGGGCCGCGCCTGGACGGTGCTGGCGCCGTACATCGCATCCGCGCGGGGCGGCGTGCGGCCGTAATTGTGGATGAGATCGTTGCCGCCGGTCGTCATCACGACCCAGCCGAGCACGTCGGGAGCGGTCACCGGCATGTCGGCCACCTGCCGGACGTGACCGACGCTGGTGCTGCCGGACACGGCACGATTTTCCACCATCAATTTAGGAAACACCCGGCGCAGACTGCTGCCGTCGACCGGGTCACGCACGATACGATCGAAATAGCCGTAGCCGTCCCGCGCGCCAAAACCGGCGGTCACGCTGTCGCCCAGACCCACAAAGTGCACTGGTCTCATGCTCCAGACGCCCTGAGTTTCCCGCAAGGGCGGTCCGGCCGGGCCGGCTCCCATGTCCCGAGGATATTGTGCGACTGACGTCGCACCCGCCCGCACCAGCATGGCGCACAGCAGCACGGCCGCCAGGACCGCCGCGGCGCGCTTCACAGGTACGCGTCGAACCAGCGCACGGTGCGCGTCCATAAATCGTTCCAGTCCTCCTCGCGCATGAAGTGCTCGGATTCGGGAAACTCCAGGTATTCCGCCCGCGGGCGGGCCAGCCCGTGCACGAACTCGCGGGCCGCATGAGGCGGCACGTTCACGTCGCGCCCGGCGTTCATGGCCAGCAACGCCACGCCCGGATACCCGTCGCGATGCAGGTGGGGACTGCGCCCGGCACGGGGGCCTTCTCCCCAGCGCGGCGAGCCGAGAATGGGCACAACGGCGCGCAGGCGCGGCTCAACAAGCGGGGCCGCGAAGGCGACGTAGCCGCCCATCGAGATGCCGGTCAGCCCGAACGAGGCGACCGCAAAGCGCTCCGCGAGCCCATCCACCAGGGCCGGCACTTCGTCGATCGAGCGCGCCACCATTTCCAGAAAATGCAAGCCGTC
>VGFD01000320.1 GCA_016868975.1 Armatimonadota bacterium
AGATCTCGATCTCGTCCACCACGTTCTCCGCCGAGCGGTAGCGGATGGTGTCCCCGGCGTACACCTGGCTGCAATAGGAGCACTTGTAGGGACAGCCGCGGGTGGTCACCATGTTGAAGAAGGGCGCCTTCACGGTGAGCACGTGGTAGCGGTCCCAGGGCACCAGGTCCACGGCCGGGAAGGGGATGTCGTCGAGGCGCCGCTTCCAGGGCCGGGTGGGATTGAGCCGCACCTCGCCGTCCACTTTGGCGCAGGTGCCCAGAATATTGTCCAGCGATTCTCCGCCGTCGAAGCGGCGCACGATTTCCAGGAAGGTTTCCTCGCCGTCGCCCATCACGCACATGTCGATCCAGGGGAAGGAGATGCTCTCCCGTGGATACACCTCGAGGTGCGGCCCGCCCATCACGATGAGCGCCTTGGGGCAGGCTTCGCGCGCCAGCTTCGCGCAGGCCACCACGCTGGGCCAGCCCACCGTGGTGGCGGTAAATCCAATGACGTCCGGCTTTTTCTCCTGCAGCGTCTTTTGAAAATCCGCGCCGTACAGGTTATCGAGGTGCGCGTCGATGATCTCGACCGGAAACCCGTCCTCGCGCAGCATGGCGGCCACGTACATCACGCCCAGCGCGGGATACACCTGCAGCGTCTTGACCGCCTGGTCGGGGATGGGCCCGTAGGTGTCCTCGTTGCACTTGACGAGAACCGTCCTGGCCTTTTTCACAGCGCGCTCCGCACCTGGCGCAACTTGGTGGTGACCAGCATCTCCACCCGCGATTCCTCGCGGCCGGTCCACAGGCTGCGCAGCAGGTCGAGCAGCCGCCAGGGCCGCCGCAGGTAGGCCGACACGTAGAAGCTGAGCAGCAGCCCAAACTGCCATAATATCAACTCGTGGCGCCCCATGTTCGGATTATAGGTGCGCGGGCTGCGTCCAGCCCGTGCCAGCGAAAGGTAACATGCCTCGTCGCCCGGCATGTCGAGCCGCCCGGCCGCCTTCAATTTCCGGTAGTCCTCGCTCCCGGGATAGGGCGCGAAGACCATCACCGAAGCGTCCTGGCTGCCCAGCCACGCGCAGCGCTGCAGGAACCAGAAGGTTTGCCACAGGTCCCTGCGCCGCTCTTCCGGATGTCCTACGATGATGTTTACTCCGGTCACCAGCCCGATTTTCGAGGCGGTGTGCAGCGACTTGAGCAGGCGGGGAATCTTCACTTTTTTCTTGATGGCCCGCAGCATGCGCGCCGAGCCGCTCTCCGGCGCGTAGTTCACGTTGCGGCAGCCGGTCCGGTAGAGCAGGCGCAGCACTTCCTCGTCGAGCGCCTCGGAGCGCGTGCCGACCGGCAATTGCCAGGTGATGCGCACCTTTTCCGCTTCCAGTACCCGGCAGAATTCCACGATCCATTCCTTTTCGAGGATGGCGGTCAGGTCGCAGAAATCCACGTTGTCGATGGCGTAGCGCTCGACGTAGGTCTTGATTTCCGCCACCACGTCGCGCGGATCGCGCGTTCCGTAGCGGGTGGTCCACATCTGCGGGGACGAGCAGAAGGTGCACTGGTACGGACATCCCCGCGAGGCCAGCATGGGGATCGAGCGTCCTCGGTTGACCCCGAACGGACAGGTCGCGGAAAGATAGTTTTCCAGCGGAAACAGATCCCAGGCCGGCCAGGGGATGGCGTCCAGATCGCTCAAGCGGCGGGCGGCCAGCGCTTCGCCGCCGCGCCAGGCCACTCCGGCCATCCCCTGCGGAGACTCTCCGCGCAAAAGCCGCGCCACCAGCTCCACAATGGTGGCTTCGCCCTCGCCGAGCACGCAATAATCCACCGCCTCGGTCTGACGGAAAATTTCCTCCCAGAAAGCCGAGGCGTTTTCTCCGCCCAGCACGATCGACAGATGCGGAAATCGCGCCCGCGCGCGCTCGGAAATTTCCCGCACCAGCGGCCACTCGTGGAAGAACATGTTGGTGATGCCCAGTACCCGGGTGGCCGGATCGATGCGCTCGACAATTTCCGCCGGGGAAAGCCCCACCATCTGGACCGGCCCGATGGGCGTCTCGAAGCGGCGGCTCTGCCCGAGCGCTTCGCCGGAGGCGTCGATGACCGCCACGTCGTGCTCCGCGTGGCGCAGCGTCGCGGCCACGTAGGCGATGCCCACCGGCGGGATGGCGCCGTAATAGCTCAGGCTGTTGACCACCTGGAGGGTCGGCGGGCGCACCAGGGTAACGCGGGCACGGGCGCATGGCTCCGCCGCGCGCGGGGAATCGGGGTGAGCTCCCGGTATGAGCACCTCGGGCATCATCTGCTCCACGAAATGGCCCAACCCGCCCCGCGAAAATCCTCCGAGGCGGGCGCTTGGGACGTCTCGGAATCGCCCTGCGAGAATCGTACCCGATGCTGCTGGGCGCTTTCAAGGCGACCCTTTAACCTGGGGCACGGAAGCGATAAGATCGGCGAAGGAGCCGCGGAAATGCCATCAAAAAGCCGTCGGGTTGCCTTCTGGCTGCTCACGCTGACCCTCCTATACGGTTGCCTCGAGTTCTTCTCGCTGTTCGCGTTCCACCTGCTCGACGGGGGATTTTCCTTCGCCGGGCTGGCCGGGGATCGCGCGCGCAGCGCCGGAGAAATCCCCGGCCAGCCCGGCGCCACGCCGCTCGCGCTCTACGCGCTGCACCCGTTCGTGGGGTACACCGATCAGGCCAGCCCGGTCGTCCGCCGCACGCCCGCCGAGATGGCCGAGTTCACCTCCTCGCCGCAGGTCGCTGTGGTGGGGATTTTCGGCGGCTCGGTCGCCCAGGAGCTGAGCGCCTCGGCGGTGCTCGTGCAGGCGCTGCAGGCGTCGCCGCGCTTTGCCGGCCGGCAGATCCGCATGCTGGTCGGCGCCACCGGGGGATACAAGCAGCCGCAGCACGTCGCGGCTCTGGCCTACCTGCTGTCGCTCGGCGCGCGCTTCGACGTGGTCATCAACCTGGACGGCTTCAACGAGCTGTCCGACCTGACGTCTCCGCACGGGATGAGCCCGGTGTTTCCGGCGAGCTGGTTTCGCATGCAGCACGATTTTTCCGATCCCCGCCAGGCGCTGGCGCTTGGCGAGCTGGCCGTGACCGCGCGCCGCCGCCAGCAGTGGGCCGCGCTGTGCGCCCGGCCGCCGCTGGGCTGGTCGGTCACCGCCTCGCTGCTCTGGCGCGTCGGGGATCGCTACCTGGCCAACCTGGCCGCCGAGCAGCAGCTCGCGCTCGACGCGCTGGGCAAGCCGACGCAGCCGCTGCCCGCCCTCCCCGTCGACGACGCCGCGCTGCAGGCCACGCTGGTCTCGGTGGCCGAGGTGTGGCGGCGCGGCTCCGAGCAGATGGCAGCGCTCTGCGCGGCCAGCGGCGCGCAATACGTGCACTGCCTGCAGCCCACCCGTTACCTCAACAAGCGGCTCACCGAGGAGGAGCGCCGCGCCGCGCCCAACGGGCCGGGGCGGGTGGTGGCGGCCGGCTATCCGGAGCTGCGCCAGCGGGGTCTGGCGATGCGCGCCGCCGGCCTGCCGTTCCACGACCTGACCGGGATGTTTTCCGAGGAGCCGCGCGCCATCTACCGCGACGAGTGCCACTGCAACCAGATCGGGCAGGACGCGCTGGCCCGCGCGGTGGCACGTGCGGTGCTGGAGCCGTGAGGGATTTTCTGGAGGCGTACGCCGCTTTCCTCAAGGCGCGGGCGCCGTTCCTGGTGACCTTGCTGCTGCTGCTGCTGAGCGCGCTTCTCGGCATGATCTGGCTGGCCCGCGGATGGGGAAGCGCGCCCGCGCCGTACGTGCTTTTCTAAGAACCGGCTACTCGCGGAAAACCAGCTCGTATTCGATGGTGGCGGCCTCGTTCTGCCCCATTCTGCGGGCCGGCAGCCAGAAGGTGTCGATGGCCACCTTGTACGCGATGGAGTCGCACACGTCGCTGCCCGAGCGGCCCACGATGGTGACCTGCCCGCGCCCGCCGTTCGTGGGGATGGCCACTTGCAGCTTGACGCGCCGCTGGTTGGTCCCCTGCAAGTCGATCTGGGACACGTCGGGGAAGAGCTGGTAGGTCCAGTAAGGCTCGACGTAGGGACGGCGGTTCAGCTCGTTGATGTCCACGCCGATGGCCGGACAGAGCACCTCCCAGGTGGTGGCGTTGGAGGCGGCTTCATTCTTGGTGGGCGGCGGCTGCGGAATGCCCAGCTTCTGCCAGTTTACCCAGGTCGTATCGCACACCGAGGGAAACGGTCCCTGCCCGGGGCGGATGGCCATCCCGCCGGGGCCGCCGGGCCCGTTGCCGCCGGGGCCGTTTCCGCCCGGGCCGTTGCCGCCCTGTCCGCCGCCGTTGGGATCCCCCTGGCCTCCCGGCACGCCTCCCGGCACGCCGACCGGTATCGCGGGCCCGGTCCCGTTGGGGGCGGCCACCACCGGCACTCCCAGGGGCGGCGCGGCCGGCCGCGGAGCCACCGCGACCGGTCGCGGAGCCGGAGCCGGAGCCGGCGCCGCGGAGACGGGCGCCGGTGGCTGCGGCGCGACCATGGCCGGGCGGGGCGGCGGAGGGACCGGTTTCGGAGGCGGCGGCGGGGGCGCCGGGGCCTTGGGGGCCACCACCTGGACTATCTTGATGTCCTGGGGAGTGGCCATCTTCACCTCGGTGAAGAAGGTGTAGCCTTCTTCCTTGATTCGGCTGGAGAACACGGTCATCGCGAAGAGCAGCACGAAGTGGACCACGAAGGCCAGGAAGAGCGCGGCCAGCAGCCAGCGGGTCTCGGGGTCCAGGGTCTTGCGCGCGGGGAGGCGCGGGTACAGATAGAAGGTCAACGGCCCAGATTGCATCCGCTTGGTTATAGCAAACCCCCGAGAAACGGATCAATCCGCATGCTATAACAGGCCTGACATGCGGATCAAAACGCTGGCGGCCCTGCTCTGGCTGGTCGCGGTGGGCGTCTGGCTCGGGGCAATCGCCTACCAGTGGCGCCACATGCAGCCCCAGACGAGCGCCGCGGTGGACCTCACCTTCTTCCACAAGGCCAATATCTGGGAATCCTACGCTGGCTATCGCCCCTTTTTGTTCGGCGTATTTCTGGACGTGCTGGTGGGGATGGTGCTGTGGCGCCTCAAGGACGCCTTCTGGGCCCCGGCCCGGGCAGCGCCAGGAGTCGGGCGCGCGCTGCTGGCCGGGCCTGGCCTGGCGCTGCTCTTCGTCGGATTTCTCGAGCTGTCGGCGCGCCACTACGACAACCTGCCGCACGGGGACTACCGCGTGGATCCGATTCTCGGATGGTCGCTGGCCCCGCGCCCGGATGTCAACCGTTTCGGACTGCGCGGGCCGGAGGTTGCCGAGAAAAAAGAGGCCAACGAGGTGCGCATCCTCTGCCTGGGTGATTCGTGCACCTACGGATCCGGCACCATCGCCGAGCACTCCTGGCCGGCCCGTCTCCAGGCGCACCTTCAAGCGCTGCGCCCGGCTCTTAAGATCACGGTGCTCAACGGCGGAGTGCCGGGCTACAACTCGGCGCACGGCATCCACGCGCTGCGCCGATACCTGTTTTTAAAGCCGGATCTGGTAATCTGGTCGTTCACCGCCAACGACGCGTACGAGATGCCCTACCAGCCGCCGGAGCAGAACGACACGCCGCTGCTGGGACTGCTCCGTCGCAGCCACCTGTATTATTATCTGCGGGTGGAAGTTTTTCATGCGCGGCCGGAGCAGCCCGGCAGTATGTTCGATCACGCCAACGTGTTTGATGGCGCGGGCCGCGCGGCGCTCTGCCAGAAGATCGCGGGCGAGGCCGGCGCGCGCCTGTTGCTGCTCACCCTGCCGGACGCCGACTTGGACGGCAAGAACGTGCCCCCCTCTCCCTACATGTCGCGCGACGAGATCACGCTGCGCGTCAAGCGGGAAGTGCGCGACCGCCAGGAAGCGAAAGCGCGCGAGATGGGCATCCCCACTTTTAATCCGATCGCGAGTTTCCAGCAAAAAGACATGCTGGGTCTATTCATCAACGACCACTATCACTTCAACGAGGCCGGCGGCGACCTGCTGGGTCAGTTGCTGGCCGAGCACCTCACGCGCTCTTCGCTGCTCGACCGGTAGCCGGTTTCGACGCCGCGCACCAGCGCGCGCAGCGTCTCGAAATATCCCATGGTGGCGGTTGGCGCGTGCTCGCACACGTGCGGCAGGTTGAAATACGGGACGCCGGCGTGATGGTGGTGCATCCAGTGATGCTCGAAGCCGGCCCGGCAGAACACCAGGCCATCGAGCAGCGTGGGGCGCAGCGTGCGGGTGAAGGGATGGCTTTCCCCGGGCAGTGGCTGGTGCTCGATGACCGCGCGCAGGCTGGCCACCACCTGGAATACAGTGACGAACGGCAAGACCCAGAACCAGAGATAGTAGGTGGGAT
>VGFD01000321.1 GCA_016868975.1 Armatimonadota bacterium
GGAGGGGCAGGAGGGAGGGGCAGGAGGGAGGGGCAGGGAGAGCCCGGGTTACCGACACGGGTGCGGTAACATGCGCTCCGGTGCCGGGTTACCGCCAAATGGGCGGGACATGGGCAATGTTACCGCAACGGCGTCGGTGACCCGGCTCCACAGGAACCCGCGGGGGGAATCGGAAGCCTTACCGTTCATGCGCGCTTCGCTTGTTGCCGCGGTTTTGTTCGGGCTCACCATCGCCGCCTGCTTTGCGAGCATGGCCGCGTGGCCATTGCCCTTTCTGGGACTGGTCGCCTTCTACTGGGCCGTGGATCGGGCCGAGAGCCCGCGGCAGGCCGTGGCCATCGGGTTTGCCGCGGGGATGGCCGCCATGATCGGGTGCTTCTACTGGCTGAACTTCACCATCATGGTGCACGGCGGCATCCATCCCGTGGCCAGCGTCGCCATGTTCTTGCTTTACTGCGTCGTTTTCGGCACCAAGTTCATGGTCATGGCCGCCCTCATGTTTGGGCTCAAGCGCCACGCCAGAGTGACACCGCTTGTCACCTGGCCGCTCGCCGTGATGGCCGCCGAAGTGGCCCAGCTTACCCTGTTCCCGTGGTTCATCGGCAGCCTGCAAGTACGCAACCTGTACTTCATCCAGATCGCCGACCTCATCGGCGCGCCCGGCCTTACCTTCGCCGTCGCCCTCGTCGCCTCGCTGCTGTACGGCGCCCTGCGGCGTGACCGCCGCGCCGCCATCGCCCTGCTTGCCACGCTGGCCGTCATTTACGGCTACGGCTTCCTGCGCCTGCGGCAGATCGAGTCTCTGGAGGCCGCCGCGCCGCCGCTGCGCGTAGCCCTGGTCCAGCCCAACACGCCGCTGCGCTGGAGCCGCTTCGATCCGCCCGATAGAGGCGCGGCCGTCATCGCCACCTGCTCGCGGCTCACCCTCGAAGCCGCGCGCGCGGCCGGCGGCCCGCTCGATCTCGTCGTCTGGCCGGAAGGCGGCACCCCCTTTTCATTTTCCTCCAGCAGCGGACAGCTCGACGAATACTTCCGCGCCACCGTCAGCGGCCTGGCCCGCTCGCTGAACACCAACATGATTTTCTACGACCTGCTGTGGGACGGCAATCGCCCCTTCAACAACGTGTGGCTGGTGGGCCGCGACGCCGCGCCGCGGGGCAGCTACCAGAAAATCATGCTGCTCGCCTTCGGGGAATATATTCCCGGCGCCGACCTCATCCCATCCCTGGAAGGATTCGGCAACGTCACCCAGCATCGGCGCGGCACGACCATCCGCACGCTACCGGCGGACAACGCCGTCCTGGCGCCGCAGATTTGCTACGAGATCCTCTCCCCCGGATTTACCCGCCGCTTCGTGGCGATGGGCGGACAATACATCATCAACGTCACCAACGACGCGTGGTTCGGAAATACCACCGCCTCCAACGCGCACCTGCTGCAGGCCTGCATCCGCGCCATCGAAAACCGCCGTCCCCTGGTGCGCGACACCAACAGTGGAACTTCCACCATGGTTTCCGCCGGCGGACGTTTTCTCACACCGCTGACGCCGCAATTCGTGCAGACCTTTCTCACCGCGGAAATTCACTCCCCCGCGGTCAACACGTTCTACACGCGCTTCGGGGATATCTTCGGCTGGCTCGGCGTCCTGTGCGTCGTCGGCCTGCTCCTCCCCGCACTGCGCCGCCGCTGATGCAGGCCAACACCCTGCCGGCCATGCTGTATCGCGCCGCCTCGGTGGGCCGCGACGCCGAGGGACTGCGCTTCGTCGACGCGCGCGAGCGGGAGCAATTCATTTCCTGGTCAGACGTGCGCGCCCGGGCGGTGCGCGCGGCGGAAACCCTCTGGCGGGCCGGCGTGCGTGACGGCCACAACGTCGCGCTGATTCTTCCCACCTGCCCGGAATTTATCGACGCATTTTTCGGCTGCGTGCTCCTGGGTGCGGTCCCCACGCCGCTGTATCCGCCGGTGCGCCTCGGACGCCTCCAGGAATATTACCAGCGGACCGCCGCAATGCTGCACGCCGTGCAGGCTTCCGCGGTCGTGCGCGACAGCCGCGTGGCGCCCATGCTGGGACAGGTCATCAAGCGCTACCGCCCGCCCCTCGGTGAGATCCCCGCCGACAGGCTGGCCGCCGGAAATGCCGCCGGCGCGACTATTCTCGATCCCGATCCGGACGCACTGGCGCTCATCCAATTTTCCTCCGGCACAACGGTCGATCCGAAAGCGGTGTGTCTCACCCATCGACAGGTCCTGGCCAACACCCGCGTTCTTCTCGAGCTTGTCGCGCCGGATCGCCGGCCCTATCACCACGCCGGAGTCTCCTGGCTGCCGCTCTACCATGACATGGGGCTCATCGGCTGCATCCTGGTGGCGCTGTGCCGCCCGGGCACGCTCACCTTGATTCCCCCGGAGCTGTTTCTCGCAAAACCGGCCGTCTGGCTGCGCGCCATCAGCCGCCATCGCGCCACCGTTTCGCCGGCTCCGAATTTCGCCTATTCCCTGTGCACCGAGCGCATCCAGGACGACGAGCTGAGCGGCGTCGACCTCTCCTCCTGGCGGCTGGCGCTCAACGGAGCCGAGCCGGTGACGGCGGCCACCATGCGCGCGTTCACCCGTCGCTTCGCCGCGTGGGGCTTGCGCGCCGAGGCCATGACCCCGGTCTACGGCCTGTCCGAGGCCACGCTGGCGGTCACCTTTTCCGAGCCGGAACGCGCCTTCCGCACCAGGCTCTTCCGCCGTGACGCGCTGGCCGGCGGAGAGGCCGTATTGCTGCACGACGAGCGGCGCGGCTGCGAGCTGGTCAGCGTGGGCCGCCCGCTGCACGGAGCCGAAGTGGAAATTCGCGGCGCGGATCGCGCGCTCCCGGCAGGCCGCGTGGGCCGCATCTGGGTGAAGTGCCCCTGGGTCATGCGCGGATATTTCAACCGCGAAGACTCGCCGGTGGAAAATGGCTGGCTCGACACCGGCGACCTGGGATTTTTGTGGGAGGATGAGCTGTACGTCACCGGCCGCGCCAAAGACGTGCTGGTCATCCGCGGACAAAATCATCATCCGCAGGATCTGGAGCGCGCGCTGGACGCGGTCGGTGACGTTCGCACCGGCTGCTCGGCCGCGGTCGCGGACATCCGCGCGGAAGGCGAAACCCTGCTGGTTTTCGTGGAAACCCGCACGCTGCGCAGCGGACTCGAGGAAGATTGCCACAAGGCCATTTTGCAGGCGACCGGTCTGAGACCCGATCAGATTATTCTGCTGCCGCCGGGCACGCTGCCCCGCACGTCGTCCGGAAAAATCCGCCGCTCGGAAACGCTGCAGCGCTACCTCAACAATTCGCTCGACGCGCCCGCGAACGTCACAGC
Source organism: Armatimonadota bacterium (assembly GCA_016868975.1). Taxonomy (GTDB): domain Bacteria; phylum Vulcanimicrobiota; class Xenobia; order RGZZ01; family RGZZ01; genus VGFD01. Next base: position 3,357 of record VGFD01000321.1, read on the forward strand.
CTGGAGCATGGCCGGCGAGCTGCTGCGCAACTCCATGGCCCGCTGGAAAATCTAATCGCCACCACCGCACCCCGCGACGCCCGCGCCGCACAGCAATATCAGCCAGAGCGCCCAGACCCGCAATTCCATCGTGTGCGCCGCGTGGGTGGGGCCTCGTTCAGCTCAAGCCAGCCCGACCCGCATGATCCCCGGCCAGCGCGCCAGAAATCCCACCAGGCGCGCGCGCAGGGCGGGGAGCCGGCCGACCGTCAGCAACAGCGAAGTCAGTGTCCAGTACCGCCAGGCCATCCGTCGCCAGAGAGGATCATAGTCCCGAGGGCGGTTTCGCAGCATGCACGTCACCGCGGCGCCCGCGGCTTCCACGGCCAGCCGCACGCCTTCCCCGGTGAGGGGATCGAGAAAGCCGGCCGCGTCGCCCACCAGGAAGACCCGCCCGACCTGGCGCCGCGCGGCCCACCGCGCGAACGGCCCGGCCCCGGCTGCGTCACCGCACGCGGCATCGTCCAGGCGCGCGCGCAGGGCGGGGAAATCCTCCAGGAGCGCGTCGAAACGCTGTTTTCCGCTGAACAGCAAGGCGACCCCGACCGTGTCCGGCCCGACCGGCGTGACGTACGCCTCTCCGCGGGGCCCCCAGTAGACTTCAACGAGATCGCTCCACGGAGCCCGCTGGAAGTGCCTTCGGATCCCGTAACGGCGCGGCCAGCGCGTCACCGACGCGAGCCCGAGCCCAGCGCGCAGCCGGGAGTGCAATCCGTCCGCTACCACCAGCCACGACGCGCTCCGCTGCTCGCCGGACGCGAGGCGCGCGACCACCCCGGCGGTATCCTGAGCGATCCCCTCGACCACGCCAGTGACCCGCTCCACGCCGAGCGCGTCGGCCCGGCGCAGCATCGCTTCGTGCAGCACGACGCGCCGCACGCCCAGGCCGCAGCCGTCGGGAAACGCGGCCTGGGCGACGTGCGCCCCGTCCAGGTAGCGAATCCCCCGGAAGGGCATTCCGGGCGGCGCGACGCCCAGCGCGTGCAAGGCCGCCACGCCGCGCGGCATCAGTCCTTCGCCGCACGCCTTGTCGATGGGGCCAGCGCGCGGCTCGACCAGCACCACGCGCATCCCCGCACGGGCGGCGTGGATGGCGGCGGCAAGCCCGCCGGGCCCGCCGCCCGCCACCAGGAGGTCGCTCACCGCGCGCTATGGCGCGCGATCGTCGGGTACGGGACCCGCACTAGATCGCGACTGGCAGCAGGGCACCGGAGCGGCGTAGAGCACCTCCTCGCGGAACGCGACGGAGGGGTAGCGGATCTCGCGCAATCGCGGCGCTGCAGCACGCCGGGCGCCCTGAAAATGAGATACGGCAAGCATCGGCGCGGGTCTTCGCGTCCGAGCACGGTTTTCCCGCGTCCCGCATGCGGGGACGTAAACTGCAGGGAATGACGTCATCGCGCCGCCCGTGATTTTGGTGATGCCCAGATTCATGCTGTCGGCACTGCTCGCCCCCAACCAGGTGACGGGTGTTGACCGCTCCACTCAGGCTTCCGGCAGCGTGAAGTGCGCCGTGGTCCCCTGGCCCGGCGCGCTTTCCAGCCAGAGCTGGCCACCGTGCGCTTCAACCAGGCTGCGCGCGATGGCCAGCCCCAGGCCCGTTCCCGGGATGTCCTCGTTGGGCACCCGGTAGAACGGGCGCATGACCTTGCCGAGCTCTGACGGTTCGATACCGATTCCCTCGTCGTGCACCGCGACGTGCACCATGGACCCCTGGCGCGCGGCGGCGACCCGCACCACGCCTCCCCGCGGACTGTACTTGACCGCGTTGCCGAGCAGGTTTACCAGGACCTGCACGACGCGCTTGCGATCCGCGCGCACCCGCAGTGGGGTTTCCTCGACCTCGATGCGGTGCAGCGCGCTGTCAAAAAGCACCGAGCGGGCGGCTGCCCGGATCGCGCCTTCCATGGGAAACGCAGTGGGCACGCAGCGGACGCCGCAACGGTCGCCGTGGCCGCACCGCTCCAGATCTTCGGCCAGCGTCTCCAGGCAGTGGGTGGTGGACATGATGCGCTCGAGGCAATCCGACAGCACGGCCGAAGACGGCGACAACTGGGCAAGCCGCCCGTAGCCGCGGATCACCGTAATCAGGTTGTTCAAGTCGTGCGAGACGGAGCGCAGCAGGCGGCGGGGCGCCGACTTTTTTCGCATGCCCATGACCGATCCCTCCGTCCGGGATTATGCCCGTACGCATTTTGGACTCACAGTAAGCGCTGACGTTACCCGAAAGGCACGGACTCGGCCATGTGAACGATCTTGTCGAGGCATTTCGCCCTAGCTTAGTGGTCCCCGGCGCAAGTCTGATCATGAATTGGAGCCCCGGGCGCGGACCACCAGGCCCCAAATCGGTTGTTCACGTCCCGTACGCCGGAACTACTTGGGTCGCGCGCCACTTAGCTTAGAGCCGCTTCCACCGCCACCAGGAACTCTTGCATGTCGAACGGCTTCTGCAGACCCGGCACGTCGCGCAGCGCCACTTCCCAGTCGTACTCGTTGAGGTTTCCGGAAATCACCAGGCAGGGTAGCTCGGGATAAAGGCCGCGCGCCTGGTCGATAAGCTCCAGCCCGTTCATGCCGGGCATGTGGATGTCGGTGATCAACAGGTTGTAGTGCCCGCTGGAAAGCGCCTGCATGGCATCCTCGCCGTTCTCGGCAAGCTCGATGTCGTAGCGGCCCTGGAGCACGCGGCGCGCGACCTGGCGGGGAAGATTCTCGTCGTCGACAAAGAGGATGCGAGACATGGCGAACATCGCCTTCGTTCTCTGAACCTGAACGGCCTTCAGACCACAGGGGGAATTCGCTCGGCTCGAGAAAACGGGAAGATTGAATCACCCGCAACGTTTGCCGGTGCCGCGCGGCGGGTAAAAGAAACGAGCGCGGCAACTGCTGCGGGGCCGCCTGCGCGAACCCTATTTTGTCAGGGCAAGGGGGAACTGCCTCGTGACCACCTCGCTACAGTGCAGAGTTCAGCGCA
>VGFD01000322.1 GCA_016868975.1 Armatimonadota bacterium
CCAGGCCCTCAAGGACGCGCGCGATCGCAGCGTGGAAGTCAACGTGCTGCTCAACCGCGGCACGCGCCCCTTCGCGCGCTGGCACGGCGAGATGAACAACCTGGGCGCCGGCATCAATTTCTCGGAAGATAACAACGCGCTCTCGTTCCGCTGGTTCCCCAGCAATCCGGACCGGAAGTTGCGCGCCATGGTCGCCGAATTCGACCACGAGACCGTGTTGATTTCCACTTCCTACTGGACCGGCCCGTTGGCCTCGTCCCGCCAGCACTCGATCGACCTGCTCATCAATTCAAAGAGCGAGGTCTCCAACATGAAATGGGACATGATCGACAACTGGCAAAACGAGGGCATCCACGCCCCGGTCGAGAAGCCGACGCGCACGTTCCACCGCTGACTCTACGACATTGGGCACGTACGCGGCTTTCCCGGAGATGCGTCCCGCGGCGAGTTAAAAATTAAACCGAATTCCAACCGTGGCGCGGTGGTCGCCGTCGCGGTTCTCGTAGCCCACCTCGGGGCCCCACCACACGTTGCCGGAGCGCCGCATGTAGCCGCCCTTTACCCCCAGCGACGGCTGCTCCAATCCGTTGTCGAACTCGTAGCGCGACACCTTGCCTTCAATCTGCAGAAAATCCACTTCAGAGAGCCGGTGCTGGGCGCCCACCCGCACGCCGTACTCATTGTTGCTCCACGGGCCGGACAGGTCGCCGGTGCGCGTGAAGAACGGCTCGCCGTACAGGGTGGTGGCGCCATGCCGGTACTCCGCGCCAATGGCCGCCTCGAAACGCCAGGCGTTGAGCGGATCTTCCTCGTGGAACTGGTGGCCGACGCCGCCAGAAATCCCCAGGCCGGCGCGCCCGTAGACGCGGGTGGAAGGGCTCACGTCACGCGACATCCGCTCAGTCAGGGTGGCGCCCACCGTGCCGCTGAACGCGGGTTCGTTGGGATCGTGCGTGACCCCGCCGCGCAGGCGCATTCCGACGTCCAGGCTGGTTTCGCTGCGCCAGGGGCCCTTCTTGACGTCGAGCGACCATTCGCGGCCGGCCTCGATCTCGCCGAAAGTGAACGACTCCTGCCGGGAAAATTGCGATTGCGTGCCCACGCTGAAATAATCATTGGTCTCGGTCTTGATCCGCACCGGCGTGCCGGGCGACGAATCCGGGGTGGGCAACGGCGGGATCGGGGGCAGCGGAATGTCCGGAAGTCCCGGCAGGGTGGGAATGCTTGGAGGAATTTTCGGAAATATCGTGCCGGGGTCCGGAGCCGGGACGCCAGTCAGATTATCCCCGGAGGCGCGCGTCGTCAGAGTGGCGCGCGCGGGTTCCTGGCGCGCGGGTTCCTGGCGCTCACGCGTGACAGTGGTGGATTGCGTCGTTTGCGGCGGGTCCGGCACCTCCGCCGCCATCGCGGGAGCGACCGCGCCGGCCATGCTCAATCCCACCAGCAGGGCCATTCCGGCGAAGCGTCCCACGCGCATGGCGGGCTTCGCCTCCTCCTCGTGTGACAGTGAGACGCTGTCGAGCGGGACGGAAGCCGTCGGCCGCGGCTGCTCCGAAGCCGTCCGCAGATATGGACTGCTCACCTCTCTGATGGCGCCGAGTCGCACAGTGTACTCCATCCCTCCAAAATACCGGCCATGGCAATTTTAACGTACCGCGGACCCGGCCGCCATAAACGAAATGTTACAGGCCCGGCCGGAGGGCGTCGGCTTCGGCCTGACAGCGGGTGGCCGCCTCGTCGTCCCCGAGAAGGTGGTGGGTGACGGCCATGTTGGACAGCGCCATGAACATGCCGCCCGCGTCGCCCAGGCGGCGCCACGTCTCCAGCACCTGCTCGTAGAGCGGGAGGGCGGCCGCGGCCTGCCCCTGGGTGAGGACGGCGTTGGCGAGGTTGCCGCGCAGCATCGCCTCCAGCCGCTCGTCCGGGCCGCGCTCCACGAACTCCAGGCCGCGCGCGGCGGCATCGGCGGCGGCGTCGATCTCCCCGAGCGCGAAATACACCTCGCAAAGGTGGCAGCAGCTGCTGGCGGCGTGGCGGTCCTCGCCGAGGCGGCCATACAGAGCCAGCAGCTCCCGGACGGGCTCCAGCGCCAGATCCGGCCGCCCCCGCGACTGGTACACGAAGCGCAGGTGCTCCAGCAGCACCGACTCGCGGCGCACGTCCCCCAGCTCGCGGGCCAGCGGCAGCGCGGTTTCCCAGTAGTCGAGCGCCTTGTGGAAGTTGCCGGCCTTGTAGCACGCCTCGCCGATGAAGTCGAGCAGCTCCAGAATGAGAGGTTGTCCGCCGTGACGGCGCGCCAGCGCGAGCGCGCGCCGCTTGTGCCGCTCCGCGACCTCCGGCGTGGAGCACTGCCGCGCCACGTTGAGCAGGTTGCGCAACGACTCCATTTCCCGCTCTTCGTCGACCAGCTCCTGATATCGCTTCAGCGCGTCGGCGAAGCCAGCCAGCGCGACGTCAATATTGCCGGCCCGCTCCTCCACGATGGCGGCGTTGCGGATGGCCTCGGCAGCCCGGCCGACCTCGTGCGAGCGCTCGGCGGCGGCGCGGGCCTGGCGGAACGCCTCGCGAGCGTCATCCAGGCGGGACTCGGCAAACTCCAGGTGCCCGATCCAGGTCCAGCACTCGTGCAGCGCCTCCGGGCTGTCCGCCCTCCGCGCGGCTTCCAGCGCGCGGCCGTGGAGGTCGCGCGCCGCGGCAAGATCCCCGCCCTGGCCGACCAGCGAGGCCACCACGTTGAGGCACGCGGCGCGCCCCATCTCGTCGTCGGGAAACTGGGCGATGGCCTCGTCGTATAACGCGCGACCGTCCTCGTTGTCGGCGATGGCCACGGTGCCGCGGTGGATCAGCGCGCTGGCCAGCACCGCGCGATCCGCGGCGGCACGGGCTGCCTGAACCGCTTCCTCGGCAACGGCGCGCGCCTGCGGAACATCCCCCAGGACGATGGCACGCTGAGCGAGCGCGGAGAGTGCGGTGGCGCGCTGCAACGGCTCGGGGATGCGGCGCACGGCCTCAAGTGCGTGGCTCAGCGAGGTCCAGGCGGCGGCGGTCTCCCCGCGGGATTCCCAGGCGATCGCTTCCTGGGCGTGGGCCCAGGCCTCCGCGTTGGGCTCGTCAAGCGCGCGCGCTTCACGGGCGGCGTCACGGAAACGCGCAACCGCCTCGTCGAACTGGCCCTGGCGCAGCCTGTCCCACCCCTCGCGGACGGCTGCCTCGACAGCCGCGGGCGGGTCGAGCGTCAACCTCTGGTGACGTAGAAAGGAATCTCGGCGGCCTGCGCGAGCAGATCGGCCTGGCTGTCCAGCAGCGCCGCGCGGTTGGAGAGATCTTCGGACTGCCCATTCTGGCGGTCGCCCGCGTTGCGCGTATTCTCGCCGTCGGACTGGCGGCGCTGTCCGGCGGAAACCTTCGCCTGGGCGGCGGTCACCTGCCCGCGCGCAGCCTCCTGGGCAGAAACCCCTTCGCGCCGCTTGTGGTCGGCGTTGCCGCGCACTTCGCTGGCGCGCTTGGAACGCCCGCTGGACTTTTCGTAGAGAATCTTCGCCTCTCCATCCATCATGCCGGCCTCGCGCATGAGGTCCATGCCGGCGTCGACGGTCGACTCGGAATTCGTGCCCTGGCCCACCCGAATCAGCATCTCCCCGCGCTCGCGAATGTTTGCGGAGCGGCGCTGGGCGTCCTCGGCCTGGGTGCTGGCGGCTTCCGCCTCGTGCTCCAGGGCCTGAACGTCCTGCTGGATGGCGTCCGCGGCGGCGACCTTGCCGTCCGCGGCGCGCTCGACGGCGTGGGCGTCGGTGAGCAGGCGCTGCCCCTCGCCGGCCTCGCGCTCGCCTTCCACCTTCATCTGGTCGCCCTTTGCGATGTTCTGGGCGCCCTCGGTCTTGAGCCGCTCCGACTGGACGCGCATCTGCTCGGACTGGGCGCGCATCTGCTTCGCGCGCTGGCTGGCGGCGTCCCGATTGCCGACCAGGACAATGGCGTCCGGCCTGGTGAGGCTGCCGCCCCCGGCGCCGGAGACTTCCACGGCCACCTCGACCGGGCCACGCGCCAACAGGGCGGCGTAATGTGCGGCGACGGCGTCGCTGCTCTTCTTGTCTCCGATAGCTTCAATCTCGTCGGCCACGATGGCACCTCCTGAACGGTTGCCCTCATCCTACCAGATTGCGGGCGATCCAGTGGTTTCCGGGTTGTTACCCCGTTGTGAACTTTCCGCGCGTGAGCCCTACCTTGAAATCAGCCCGGCGCGGTAGAAGAAATTGTCGAACAGGCGCGTGACGTACTCCAGGTAGGTATCCGGCAGCCGCGCCATCATCTCGTCCATGGTGAGCCCGGTGGCGGCCAGCGACTCGGGGTACTTGCCGATGGCGTCGGGGATGTCCTCAGTCAGCACCTCGGGATGGAACTGGGTGGAGACGCCCACGTCGTCCCAGGCCACCGCCTCGATGGGGCACTGGGCGGAGTCGCCAAGCTTCACCGCGCCGCCGTTCACTGAGAGGACGTGGTCGCGGTGGTGCTGGTACATCACGACGCGCTCCGGCATGCCGTCAAACAGCCAGTGCGAGCGGCCTTCCCGGTTGAGGATGATGTCCTGCAGGCCAAACTCCAGCGACTTCGTCTCGACGGGATTGTTGTACATCTTCGCGCGCAACTGGTGGGACAGGCAGATGCCAAAGAACGGGACGGCCTCCAGGATCGCGTAACCCAGGAAGCCGGCCTCGTACAGGATGAACTCGTGCTCATAATCCTTGTCGTGCATGTTGCACACGGAAGGCGGACCGCCCAGCCCGATAATGGCGTCACCCTTCTTCAGCTCGGGATACTGCGGGCAGTCGTACGCTTCGATAATCTCGTACGGGAGCCGATTGCGCTCCATGTGCCAGACGATTCCCTTGATGCTGCCGCGCTTCCATTGCCTGAGAACGTAAAGCATGGGCCAGGGTAATTCGCTCCAGGAGGACGCACTCCTCCGGTCAGGATTCCAGCAAGTGTTTCACCGCCGCGAGCAGGTCAGGGTAGGGTGTCCCAACCTCGGGAGGGGTGTCCGGCGACGCGACCAGGACGCCGCGCGCCCCCGCCGCCTCGGCCGCGGCGATATCCGACGGCTGGTCGCCGATGAGGACGCAATCGGCGGGGTCAAGGCCGAGCGTCGCGGCCGCCTCGCGCACCAGTCCGGGCGCCGGCTTGCGGCAGAGACATCCTTCGTGAGGCGCGTGCGGGCAAATCAGCCAGGGGCCCAGCGGGCCCAGCATCGCCTCCATGCGCGCGTGGACGGAGGCGACCTGGGCCAGGGTCAGGTAGCCTCGGCCGATCCCGCTCTGGTTGGTCACCATCGCGGTGGGAATTCCGCGAGCACGGATGAGGTCGAGCGCCTCACGGGCGCCGGGTCGCGGCACCACTTTTTCGGGATCGCCGTTGTAGGGGACATTTTCGATCAGCGTTCCGTCGCGATCAAAAAATATTGCTTTCATGCATGGCGGATTACCCCTTGAAAGACTCCATCGCCTGCTCGAGCATGCCCCGGCGCGGATGCCGGATGAAACACCTGGTGACTTGGAGTGTCCAACAGTCGTGGCGCAAGCAGCCGTTTCAGACCTGAGCAAGCGCGGCATCGGTCTTTCGAACGAGTCCCGGATATTGGAAATAAGCCTCTCGCACAATAGCGCATCGGCCGTCGCGGCGGTACAGTGGAAGTGCAGGCCTACGCCCTTCGCTACCCGCGGCGCAGCCCGACAGACACGAGCCGCGCCGCCCACTCAAGGGAGGCAGAAAATAGAATGGGAATCCTGCAAACCATCCTCCGACGCAAGCCGGCCCCGGTCCCCCAGGCGATTCTCGAGCGTCGCCGCTGCCCGCGTTACGACGTCAACGTGATGTCCACCATGTACTGGGCCACCCATCCGATGCAGGTCGTGCTGATGGACATCAGCCGCCACGGCGCCAAAATCGGCAGCCGCTTCCCCCGCGAGGACATCTCGGTGTTCGGGCTCCAGGTCAGCGTGGACGGGCACACCATGAAACTGCCCCTGCGCGTGGTGTGGGAGCGCTTCAACGAGGGCCTCTACGAATTCGGCGGCGAGTTCGTGGAGCTCACCGAAGCCGAGCAGACGCACGTCGACCGCTTCGTGGAAGCCGCCCAGCGGCACTGCAAGACGACAAGAAGGCTGGACCAAAAAACGGCGTAGCCCCCCACATCGTTCGCCGCGAACCGGGAGCGAACACCGCGCCCCCCTCATCGTTCGCCGCGAACTGGGAGCGAACACCGCCTCACCCCGCCGGTTCGCCGCGATCTGGGAGCGAACAATCGCAAGGATCCTCGCACCCGGCGGACAACCTGAGGACCCGCCGAC
>VGFD01000323.1 GCA_016868975.1 Armatimonadota bacterium
GCCGGGGACGTGGTGGCTTTCACCATGGCGCCGCGAGTGGACGACAACACGTTGTTTCTGGCCTCGCCCGGCGGCGCGGACGTCCCCCGCAAGATCGATCAGTCGGGCAAGTTCAGCGGCCTGGGGATCACGCCCGACGGCAAGACGCTGTTCTATGGGGTCGACCGCGGCGCCACCGGCGAACTGGTCGCGGTGGACACGGCCAGCGGGAAGCGCCGCGTCCTGGGGACGGGACGATTTTCTCTTCCGCTGGTCTCCGACGACGGGTCGCGCCTGCTGGTCGGCAAGGTGAGCGGACCCACCCGCCAGCAGCTCTTCACCGCCACCGCCGCCACGGGCTGGAAGCTGACGCCGCTGGCAATCCCCGGCTGGGTCGACGCCATCGCGCTCTACCAGGTCTCCGCGGACGGCCGCACGGCGGTGCTCTGGTCAAAAGACGGCATCACGGTGGTCTCGCTGCAGTAGGTTCTCCGTCACGCGTGCGTCGGGTTGGTTGGACCCGACTTCGTGGCGGTCGGGGTGACGGCTGTACCCGACCGGTGGGTGTCGGGCCCGGCGGTGGACCCGCATCGGAATCTCCGGCCTCCGATGCGGGTCAAACTGCAACATCTTCTTGACCGAACCGCAACCTGGGCAGGGTATCATGCCATGCGGAGTCCTGAAGGAACTTCAACATCGGGTTGCGCGTCGGGAGTGAACACACAGATGGCGGAGAACAAGAAGAAGGCGGCACGGAAGAGGCTCGGGCGCCTGGGCGCGCTGCTGCGCTTTGCGTTGCTGCTCGGCCTGCTGGTCGTGGGGCTCGGCGGGGGATTTCTCTGGGCGCTGGTCTCGGCGTACTCGAAGGACCTGCCGGACGTGGAGAAACTGCGCTCCTACCAGCCCAGCGCCACGACGAAAATCTTCGCGGCCAACGGAGAGCTGATCGCCACCCTGTTCAGCGAAAATCGCACCTGGATCGGGCTCAAGGACGTCTCCGACCCCATGCGCAAGGCCATCATCGCCAGCGAGGACTCCCGCTTCTACCAGCACCCCGGCGTCGATGTGGTGGGCCTGGCCCGCGCCGCCTACTGGATCGCGCGCTCCAAGACGGTGTCTCAGGGGGCCAGCACCATCACCATGCAGCTCGCCCGGGGAATATTCCTCAACGACGACGTCACCGCGCGCCGCAAGATCCAGGAAATCCTGGTAGCCATGGAGCTGGAGCGTAAATTCACCAAGGACCAGCTCCTGGAGTTTTATCTCAACCAGATTTATTTTGGGGCGGGCGCGTACGGCGTGCAAGCGGCCGCGGAAACATACTTCGGCAAGAAGGCGTCGCAAATTGGTCTTGCCGAGGCTGCCCTGATTGTCGGCGTGGTGCCGGCGCCCTCGGAATATTCCCCGTTTGTCAATCCAGAGGTGGCCCGCGAGCGGCAAGCCCTGGTGCTGCGCCGCATGCGCGAGGTGGGCATGATCAGCCAGGACGAAGAAGAGAACGCGAGCGCGCAGCCGCTGAAATACGCGCCGCGGCGCAAGGATCCGTTCGTGTTGAAATATCCTTATTTCTCCACCTACGTGCTGCACGGGCTGGCCAAAAAATACGGCGAGGACGTTCTTTATCGCGGGGGGCTGCGCGTCTACACCACGCTGGATCCCAAACTGCAGGACGCCGCGCAGCAGGCGGTCAACCGCGGCATTCGCGAAGCGGCCGGCCAGAACGTGAGCGAGGCGGCGCTGGTGGCCATGGAGCCGCAGACCGGTTACGTGAAGGCCATGGTGGGCGGCACCGGCTGGTCCGAAGAGAGCCAGTTCAACCGCGCGTGGCAGACGCAGCGACCGCCCGGCTCGTCGTTCAAGATATTCGTGTATGCAGCGGCCATGGAAGCGGGCTTCACGCCGGAGTCCGTCGTGCCCGACGTTCCGGTGTCATTTCAGATGGGCCCGGGCGACACCTGGAGCCCGAGAAACTCCGACGGCCGCTTCATGGGCAGCATTCCGCTCAAGACCGCGCTGCAATATTCGCGAAATACGGTGTCGGCGCAACTGGTGGATCGGCTCACTCCGTCGCGCGTGATCGACACGGCGTACAAGATGGGATTTACGACGCACATCGATCCGCTGCTCTCCATCGCGCTGGGCGCGGTGTCGACCAGCCCGCTGGACATGGCCTCCGCGCTGGCCGTGCTGGCCAACGGTGGCAAGCGGGTGGAGCCGACCGCGGTGAAGCTGGTGCTCGATGCGGACGGCAAAGTAATTGAAGATCACCAGCATCCCACCGCCAACCAGGTCATCTCGCCGGCCAGCGCGCTGGCGATGAGCGAGATGATGGAGCGCGCCGTCAGCTCTGGAACTGGCTACGCGGCGAGCATCCCAGGACGTCCGGTGGCCGGCAAGACGGGCACGACGGACGAGCACCGCGACGCGTGGTTCTGCGGCTTCGTGCCGCAGCTCGCGGCGGCCGTGTGGGTCGGCAACGACAACAACTCCAAGATGTACGGCACCTTCGGCGGAGACGTGCCGGCCCCGATCTGGCGCTATTTCATGGAAGCCGCCATGAAGGGGAAGCCGGCCCTTCACTTCGGCGCGGACTCGGGCGGCATGGTGGACGTGCCGATGTGCGCGGAAACCGGCCGGCGGGCCACCGGCGCCTGCGCGCGCACCGAGGGCAAGGCCTGTCGCTGGGACGCGGTGCCGGGACGCTTCTGCGAAAAGCACGTGTTCGCCGGCGCGGCCACCGCCCAGGTCGCACCCACGAAAAAACCCGAAGTCGTCCCGACGCCGGAGAAAACCGAGGAGCCTGCTCCGGAAGCGTCGGCAACGCCGGTGGACGAGACGCCCAGCCTCGAGCCGGAATCGACACCCGAGCCGGAGGCGACGCCGATTCCCGAGGAGACGCCGTTGCCCGCGCCCTCCCCGTCGGTGGAGGAGCCCACGCCGACGCCGGAGGAGCCCATTTCCACGCCCACGCCGATCTTGCGATAGGGTCGGCGGACACAATAGGAAAATAACAGTTGGTGAGGAAGCACGACATCACAGAGATAAACCGGGGGGAGGCTGACAATATGCGGTCGCTGCTCATATTTTTACTCATTTTAATGTTGCCATCGGCGCTTGTGGGACAGGAAACAAAAAAAACCGGGCGGGTTGTTCAATTGACCGATGTTCCCGGGTGCTGTATCGTCGTATTTGACACTGGTTTACCTGCTGAGCGGGACGTCTACCGCGTATTCAGAAACGGCAAGCCAATCGGGGAAGCGATGGCACTCCGGGTAACAGGAGACAAGGCGATCCTGGTTGCGAAACCAACTCTGAACGGCTCCATGGCTCGCGGCGACTTCATAGAATTTCTGCGCAGCGCGCCGCCTCCTCCCAGTGTGAGTCAGGCAGACCTGGATCGGCTTGCCCAACAGAACCGCGAGCACAACGCGCGAACGGTGAACGATCCGATTCCGGTCTACACGCCTGAGTCGCGGCCAGCCACCATCGACAGCGACCTCCAAATCGGGAACCAGTTGAAGATTGGTCCCTGGACCATGTCGGAGAACAGCTCTAGCTCCAGTTCGCGCTCGGCCCAGACCTCAACAACTTCCACATCCGCCAGGACAAGCGCGCCGGATGTAGCCGTCGTCTCCTCCCAGAAATTCGTCGCCGAAACTGGCTATATCCGTGCAGTGGTTACCGTGCGCAACAACGGCGGAACCGTCGCGCGAAGCGTCGTAATTCATTGCGATTTCGTGGATTTCATGGAGAAACCAGTGGCCCAATACACCTCGGTTGTAGGAACGCTTGGGCCCGGTGAGGCAGCCAGTCGGGAGCTTTTCTCATTGGTAAGGGCCGCGGAAAACGTGACGCATACGCTGTCCGACCGCGTCACGGGAGAAATCAAGGTTGGCGACAACGCGAAACGGCTAGTAGAGATGAACATCAAGATCTACGTAACACACAAATGAAACCTGTCGGGCAAGCCAACCGATGACCCGTGCCGCACCACTGTTGTCGGCCGGTCTTCTTATCCTTCTGATGGCATCCGCATGTGCCGAGCCCGCAGCGGTCCGCAGAAACTTCGCGCTCGACGTGCTTCAAGAATATGCGCCGGACGGGTACGAGGTGGTGTCGCTCTACGAAAGCACTCCGTGGTCGTACGCGTTGCCCGGGCGCTCCATCCAGATGAGCCCCGCGGATTTCATGGTATTCGTGCGCGGCAGCGGAGAAATGGACACGGTGGCGTCACTGCCCACCGCGGTGCACGAGACGTGCCATAACTTCGCACGCAAGATGCCGTGGTATTACCTCACCCAGCGCAAGGAAACGTGGCGCGAGTGCCTTGCGATTCCCATGCGGCGGGGCGAAGTGGCGCTGGTGCCGATTACGCCCACGTTTCCGACGAAGGAGATCGTCCCCCGCATTCCGGCCACCCTGCGCGACATCCGCTTCGACATCTACGTAAATTCGAAAACTCCGGAACAGACAACGCAACAGAGCGGGGTCTACGGGCTGCTCGACGAATTCAATGCCTACCAGCAGGGAACGCGCACGGCGCTTGACCTGGAGGGCTGGTACGCGAAGGGCGGCACGCCCCAAGCCTGGGAGCGCTGGCGCACGGGCGTGGAGGGGCTGTACAGCGCGCACCCACAGTTCAAGCTGTTCATCCTGGCGTGGCTGGCCCAGGCGCGCGAGAAGCATCCTGAAGCATACCGAGCGTTCCTGGAAAATCGCACCGCGGTGGAAACGTTCCTGCGGGTGGACGTGCTGTTCTCCGACACCATCAAGCGGTACTTCGCGGGACGGCCCGCTGCCCGTGCCAGCAATCCCCATCTGGAGATGCTCGCGCGCAGCTCGGCTGAAATCTCACGCGCGGCGACCGTCGAGGTCGGCCGCTACGCCGCGATCGAGCGCGCGCTCCGGGAGGCTGCTTCACGATGAGGCACTCGCGCGGATTCAGTGGCGCTGAGTGGCGCGCGACACGATCAAGCCGATTTGGGGCTTAGTGGTCCGCGCCCGGGGCTCCAATTCATGATCAGACTTGCGCCGCGGAGCACTGAGCCAGGGCTTTCCGCCTCTCGATTCGAAGAGTTCGGCCCACCTCTACTCCAAGGAGCACCCCGCAATGGCGATTCGCATCGGCGTCCAGATCCATCCGCAGCACTCCTCCTACGACGACATGGCGAAGGCGGCCCAGACGGCCGACGAGCAGGGCTTTGACACGCTGTGGACCTGGGACCACTTCTATCCGCTGTACGGCACCGAAGACGCGCCGCTGTCCCGAGAAATCCCCCAAGAGACCCGCAAGCACCACCTCCACGGCGCGCACTTCGAGGGGTGGACGCTGCTCACGGCGTTCGCCGCAATCACGAAGCGGATCGAGGTGGGGATGCTGGTCACCTGCAACTCGTACCGCAACGTCAACCTGCTGGCCGACATGGCGCGCACGCTCGACCACGTGGCGCACGGGCGCGCCATCCTGGGGATTGGCTCGGGGTGGTTTGAGAAGGACTACGCGGAGTACGGGTTCGAGTTCGGGACCGCGGGAAGCCGCCTGAAGAACCTCGCGCACGCGCTGCCCGTGCTGGCGAAGCGGCTCAACAAGCTGCACCCGGAGCCGGTGCGCCACCCGATGCCCATCATGATCGGCGGCGGCGGGGAGAAGGTCACCCTCAAGCTGGTCGCCCAGTATGCCAGCATCTGGAACTATTTCGGGACCCCCGAGGCCATCGCCCACAAGATTTCCGTGCTCGACCACTGGTGCAAGGAGGTCGGGCGCAATCCCGCCGAGATCGAGCGCTCCATCCTGATCAGCGAGCCGGAGGCCCTGGACAACCTGGACGCCTATTACGACGCGGGGATCCGCCACTTCATCTGGGGCTTTGGGAAGCCGTTCGACTTCACGCCCGCGAAGCGGCTCATGGCCTGGCGGGAGGCACGCGCGGCGCACCGCTAGAGGCGTTCAGGTATTTTCCAACCGCGCCGGCTATCCTGGTGGCAAGGAGCCTGAGCATGATCGAGTCCCTGTATACGACGATCCTGGCGCAGATGCCGACCCCGCCTGCTCAGCCGCCGCCCGTGAGCGCGCCGGCCAGCGATCCGCTTGACCTGTTGCAGGACGCGCCCTATTCGAATTTTTCGCCCGAGCTGAAGCTGACCAGCCGCCCGCTGACTGAGGTCCTCGGGGAGTACGCGTCGCCCGAGACGCTGTTTGTGACCGACGCCTATAACTATCCCCGGGTGAAGTACATGGGGGCGACCGAAGAGGTTACCAGCGGCAGCGTGCAGCAGGTCCTGAAGATCCTGGCGCGGCCCGGCTTCAACAACTTCAAGCGCATCGTGGGCGTGGGCGGATGTCTGGCCCTCGACAT
>VGFD01000324.1 GCA_016868975.1 Armatimonadota bacterium
GCGCTCCGCGTTGGCGGCCGTGATCTGGTTCTCCAGGGCGGAGGGGACCAGCACGTCGACGTCGAGCTCGAGCAGGGCTTCGTTGGAGATGGGCTCGCCGCCGGGGAAGCCGGTCAGCGACCCGTGCTTCTCCTTGTGGGCCACCAGCGCTCTGGGGTCGAGGCCGTCGCGGTTGATGACCCCGCCTTTGGAGTCGCTCACCGCGATGACTTTCAGGCCGAGGATCTCCGAGCCGAGAATCGCGGCAAACTGGCCGGCGTTGCCGAAGCCCTGGATGGCGCAGGTGGCGCCGTTCAGCTCGATGCCTTTGACCTTCGCGGCCTCGCGGAGCACGTACACGCCGCCGCGCGCGGTGGCGTCGCCGCGTCCCTGGCTGCCGCCAAGGGGGATGGGCTTGCCGGTGATCACGCCGGGATGTGACTCGCCGACGATCTTCTCGTACTCGTCCATCATCCACGCCATGATCTGGGGCGTGGTGTAGACGTCGGGGGCGGGAACGTCCTTGGTGACGCCCAGGACGCGGCCAACGGCGCCGATGTAGGCGCGCGCCAGGCGCTCCTTCTCGGTTTCGGAAAGCTCCTTGGGGTTCACCGTGACGCCGCCCTTGCCGCCACCCAGCGGGATGTCGACGACCGCGGTCTTCCAGGTCATCCACGCCGCGAGGGCGCGCACGGTGTCAATGGTCTCGTCGGGGTGCCAGCGCAGGCCGCCCTTGGTGGGGCCGCGGGACGAGTTGTACTGCACACGGTATCCGCGGAAGATGCGGGTGGTGCCGTCGTCCATCTTCACGGGCAGGGTGACCACCAACTCGCGCATGGGCCAGCGCAGCAATTCTCGGGTGGCGGGATCCAGGCCCAGCAGCTCAGCGGCTTCATCGAGCTGGGTCTGGGCGATTTCAAATGGATTCAGGGTCTTGTCCTGGACTGCAAGCGACATGTCGCTACCTCCTACGTCCCTCCGCGGGGCCATCCGGCGGCGGGGGCCCAAATCGGCCGCGCCGTCGCGTTTCCGTCCTCTTTGTAAGGGCCCGCGACGCGCGCGGGGGAATTAGCCCGCGACGCGCGCGAGGGAATTGGCCCGCGAAGCGCGCGGGGGAATTCTTCGAACGCCACGGCACTCCTCTTCAGATTCGATGAGGATTTCGAAGATACAGCGGTGGGAGTATGCCCACGCTCTCATCCCGCCGCGCGAAGTCCCCCAAGAGGAGTCCCTCCGCCCGCGGCGAGAAGCCAACCGCGTGAACGGGCCCTCCTACGAGATTCGGCGATCCTTTGAAGTCTTCAACTACCTGAGCCGCTTTCCGGCTGAGGTCCAGGTCTACATTCGGCGCCGCATGCGCGAGGTGTTGCGGCGCGACCGCATCGTGGCCGACCTGCACTTCAAGGACCTGGTGCGCCAGAAGGCCGTCCAGTTTGGGGGCGAGGAAACCGCCGAGTCCTGGCACGGGCGCACCGAGGAGGCCAAAAAACAGCTCACCGACCTGTACTTTGCCGCCAATTACAGCCTGGACTACCTGAAGTACCTGGTCGCCGAGCACTCCCCCGAGATGGAGACCGCCTTCGGCATTCCCACTCCCAGCCTGCTTGACTTCAGCGTGAACCTGGAGAAGGCTGACGTCGACATTATCATCAAGAAGATGTACGCCTTCGAGCAGTTGTCCGGCGAAGAGCGGCTCAACGCCATGCCGGAAATGCAGGAACTGAAAATCGTCCTCATCCGGCGCCTGATTTCCGAGCAATTTGAATTCGTCCGGGTGGCCCACAAGTTCCTCAGCATCGGGGACATCCACCGACTGTACGACCGCATCGTGGGCAGCGGCCGGGTCGGCGGGAAGAGCGCGGGCATGCTGCTGGCCTATCGCATCCTGGTCACGCCCGAACCGGGCGACCCGTTCGACTTCGCGAAATACTTCAAGATCCCGAATTCCTACTACGTCGGCGACGACGTCTTCCACAGCTTCCTTGATTACAACGGCATGCTCAACATGCGCAACCAGAAGTTCAAGGACCTGGAAACCATCGAGGACGAGTACCCCCAGATCCGCGAAAAAATCCTGCACGGCCATTTTCCGGTCAGCCTGTGGAAGCGCCTCGAGGAAACCATCGAGGCGCTCGGCGACCGCCCCATCATCGTGCGCTCATCGAGCCTGCTGGAGGACAACTTCGGGCTCTCGTTCGCCGGCAAGTACGACTCCTTCTTCCTGGCCAACCAGGGCACGGCCCGGGAAAACCTCGACGCGCTCGTAGAGGCCATCAAGAAGATCTACGCCGGCGTATTTTCACCAAACGCCATGGCTTACCGCCTGCGCAACGAGATTATCTTCCGCTACGAATCCATGGCCATCCTGATCCAGGAAGTCGAGGGGAAGCGCCAGGGGCCCTATTTTCTCCCCGATCTGGCCGGCGTGCTGTTCTCGGAAAATCCCTACTGCTGGAGCAAGCGCATCCAGAAGGCGGACGGCATGCTGCGCCTCGTACACGGCCTGGGCACCCGCGCCGTGGATCGCGTCGGCGAGGACTATCCGCGCATCGTGGCGCTGGGCCAGCCCACCCTGCGGCCGGAAGCGTACGCGGATCTGGAGCGCAACTCCCAGAAGTACGTCGACGTCATCGACCTCGAGGCGCAGCAATTGAGCACCATCCACATCTCCGACGTTGCCGACCAGGGGCTGGAGGGCCGCCACGCGTTCATCATGTCGGTCAAAAAAGACGATCGCATCCAGGAGTCGTTCACCACCGTCGACCTGCACCACGGCAAGCCCATCATCACTTTCGACCGCCTCCTCGGGCGCACCCGATTTTCGGCGGTGCTGCGCGCCGCCATGCAGAAAATCCGCCGCCACTACGGCATCGAGCTGGACGTGGAGATGGCCGCCCAACTCACCCCCAATGGGGAATTCACCATCACCATGCTGCAGTGCCGTCCCCAGAGCCTGCGCGTCGAGCAGATGCCGGCGGAGCTTCCGCAAGTTCCACCAGAGGACGTCGTTTTCAGCTGCGACAGGGAAGTGCCCAGCGGACGGGTGGACGACATACGCTACCTGGTGTACGTCGACCCGGACACCTACGCGCGCATCGAGTCGCTGCACGACCGCTACGAAATCGCCCGCATCGTGGGCCGCATCAACCAGGCGGTGGAGCAGCACGCCGCCATTCTGCTGGGCCCGGGCCGCTGGGGCAGCAGCAACATCCTGCTCGGGGTGCCGGTGAAATACTACGAGATCAACAACTTCAAGCTGCTCGGCGAAATTGCCCGGGCCTCCAACGGCGCCGCCCCCGAGGTGAGCTACGGCACTCATTTCTTCCAGGATCTCGTGGAAGCCGGCATTCACTGCCTGCCAATTTATCCCGGACAGCCGGGCGTCATTTTCAACGAAGACTTCCTGAACAAATCGCACAACGTGCTGGAGCGCTTCGTCCCGGCCGAGGTGGTTGCGAAATTTCAGCCGGTGGTGCGCGTGATTGACATGCACGACGGCCCGCTGCTGCAAGTCCGCATGAACGGAAAAACCGATCAGGCGCTCTGTTTCCGGGGAAGCAAGGAGGCTTGATTTTCAGCTAACAGCGCGAAGCATTCGGCTGACGGCTATTCTACTTCCGACGCTGCTGGGTGCGCGTCTTGTCGTGCCGCGCGTCAGACATGCGATCCAGCACGTCGGGGTGCTCAGGCTGCAAATCGTACGCCTTGCGCCAGGCGCCCTTCGCCTGCGAGGTGAGGCCGCGCGCCTGATAGATATCTCCCATGAGGACGTAGGCGTCGACCAGGCACGGATCGGTCTGCAGCGCCTTTTTCACTTCCTTGAGCGCGTTCGCGTACTGTCCCAGATGGTGGTATGCCTCGGCCAGACCCTTGCGGAGAATGGGCGAGCGGCCGTCGCCCTTGAGCGCCTCGCGGTAGGAGGCCACCGCGGCATCCCAGCGGCCGCCGCGGCCGTGCAGCATGCCCATGGAGGCGTGCGCCTCGGCATTTTCCGGCTCGCGCTGCAAGACCCGGGTGAAAATCTCCTGCGCGTCGTCGTCCCGCCCGCTCTGCAAGTACAAACTTCCAAGGAGCACCTGGGTCTCAGTGTAATCCGTCTCCAGCGCGAGCGCATCTTCAAGATAGTGGATGGCCTCTGCAACCTCGCCGCGGTGCGCCAGCGCGTGCCCCAGGTTGTACAGCGCGTCGGGATTGGTGGGCGACAGGCGCGCCGCGCGGCGGAACTCCACGATGGCGGGGTCGAGCCAGCCCAGGTGCATGTACACCACGCCCAGGTTGATGTGCGAGCGCGCGAAGGAGGGATCGAGCTTGATGCAGCCCTTCAGTTCGTCCACCGCGCCGTGCAGGTCGCCCAGCGACAGGTGGATCACGCCGCGCAGGTTGCGCGCGTCCAGGTGATACGGGTTCTGCTTAAGGATGCGGTCGATCTGGGAAAGCGCCTTCTTGTACTTGCCCAGCTCCACGTAAGCCTCGGCCATCGAGAGGCGCAGCTCCCAGTCCTCGGGGTTGAGCTGGAGAGCCTCCTGCCAGTACTTGATGGCCGTGGCAAAGTCGTTCTTCTGGAAGTGCGCCAGCCCCAGGTAGAACAGCGACTCCTCGCACTGGGGCGCCATTTCCAGCGCCATCTTGAAGTAGTGGATGGCCTTGTCGAGCTCGCCGGTCTCGGCGTAGGCCACCCCAAGGTCAAGGCGCACCTCGACGTTGTCGCGATCCAGCGCGGCGGCCCGCTGCCATTCCTTGATGGCGTCCTCAAGGCGGCCGCTCTCCCGGTGAACCCGCCCCATTTGCAGGTGGCTCTCGAAAGAGTGGGCCTTTTGATACGGGAACAGCCGGATGACCTTGTCGGATTCCCGCTGGGCCACTTCGTCTTCCATGGGGACGGATTCCTCAGACTTTAACTCAAGGCTGGCGCTCCGGTCACCACACCGCCGACCAGATCGTACGGATGGGCCCCGGTGATCCGTACCGTGCAAAAGGTGCCAGGGGTCGCCTCGCCACTGATGAACACGGTACCGTCAATTTCCGGGGCATCCCACTCGGTCCGTCCGAGGTACCGGGCACCGATGGGGAATTTCAAGACGCCGCGTCCGATTCCTGCCTCAGCGTCGGGTCCGGCGAGCCCCGATGGCGGCTGCTCGCTGCCCGGAATCGGCTCGTCCACCAGCACCCGGAGTTCGCGGCCGACGCGCGACGCGTTTACTTCGTGGGAGATTTTCTGTTGCAGCCGGTAGGCCGCCCGGAAGCGCTTCTTCTTCTCGCGATCGGGGACCTGACCGGGGAGGAGGGCAGCCGGCGTATCCTCTTCCCGGGAGTAGGTGAACACCCCCACGCGGTCAAAGCGGGTTTGCTCCATGAAGGACATCAGGTGCTCGAAATCCGCCTGCGTCTCGCCGGGATAGCCCACAATGAACGTGGTGCGGATGGCGATCTCGGGCACCGCCGCGCGAAATCGGCCAATCAGCTCGCCGTAGAAGGCAGAGTCCCCGGGGCGCGACATGGCCCTCAGCACGTTTCCGGCCGCGTGCTGCAGCGGAATGTCGAGATACTTGCAGATCTTGGGATTGCGCGCCATCGCGTCGATCAGCGACTGGTCCACCGACGTGGGATAGGCGTACATGATGCGCAGCCACTCAATCCCCTCGATCTCCGAGAGGCGCTCGAGCAGCTCGCCCAGCGCGCGGCGCCGGTAGTGGTCGCGGCCGTAGTCGGTGATGTCCTGCGCGATGAGCACCAGCTCCTTGACGCCGCAAGCCGCCAGGCCGCGCGCCTCCTCGAGGATCGACTCCATGCTGCGCGAGCGGAATTTTCCTCGAATGGCGGGGATGATGCAGAATTTGCAGGTGTGATTGCAGCCCTCGGAAATCTTGAGATAGGCCCAGTGCTTCGGGGTGGCGAGCGTACGCTCCAACACCTGCTCGTAGTCGATGCGCTGCTCGGTAAACGCCTGCAGCTGCTCGCCTTTCAGCGAGCGGTTGAGGATTTCCGGAATGCGCGGAAATTCGTCGGTTCCAATCCACACGTCGACTTCCGGCATTTCTTTGGGAAGCTCCGCGCGGTAGCGCTGGGACAGGCAGCCGGTCACCACCAGCAGCTTGCACTCGCCGTCCTCTTTGTGGCGGGCGAGTTCCAGCACGGTATCGATGGACTCTTCCTTGGCCGCGCGGATGAACGCGCAGGTGTTCACGATGATAACGTCGGCCGCCCGGGCCTCGCGCACGCGCGAATATCCGTGCGTGGCAAGGCGGTTCATCATGATTTCGGAGTCCACAAGGTTCTTCGGACATCCCAGGCTGACAATATGATAATTCACGGGAGTATTTCCTTGGGGCTTTAGTCAGGGGTCG
>VGFD01000325.1 GCA_016868975.1 Armatimonadota bacterium
CCTATTCAGACACCCTCTAAGTGGTCCGCGGCGCAAGTCTGATCATGAATTGGAGCCCCAGGCGCGGACCACTTAGCCCCAAATCGGTTTGATCGTGTCGCGCGACACGCCCGGGTCAGTCGCTGACCCGTAAGGAAAAGCTACTTGTGTCGCGCGCCACTAAGGACCTGGCCCCGGCAGGCTCGAGCGGAATTCTTGCAGGCCGCGCTCCCAATCGGCGCTCGACATTTTCTGACCCCGGGCCGCCGCATCCAGGCTTGCCCGGTGAGCCGTCGCGAGAAACGCATACTTGCGCGCCATCATGCGGATACGGGCCACTTCTTCCTCCGTGAGATCGCGGCGCTTTTTCGCCGGCGCGCCCATGTAAAGGCTGCGCGGCTCCAACTGCGCCCCCTCCGGCACCAGCGCGCCGGCCGCCAGGATGCTGCCCTCTCGGACCACTACCCCGTTGAGCACCTTCGCGCCGATGCCGATGAGGCACCCGTCCTCAATCGTGCAGCCGTGCACCACCGCGGAGTGGCCGATGACCACCTCCTTGCCCACCAGGACCGGATGGGCGTCCGCCACGTGCAGCACGCTGTTGTCCTGCACGTTGGAATAATCGCCCACCGAGATCGAATTGATGTCGCCGCGCAGCACCGCTCCCGGCCACAGGCTCGCGTGCTCGCCAAGAAACACCCGGCCGATCACCGTGGCGCCCGGATCCACGTAGGCGGTGGCCGGAATCTCCGGCTCGAAGTGAAAGAACGATCGGATCACGACGCCTCCTTTCGGTCGCCACACGGATGACACCGCGCAGAGTAGCGTGTCCGTGCCTGACACCGCGCAGAGTAGCGTGTCCGTGCCTGACACCGCGCAGAGTAGCGTGTCACGGCTGCGCCGAGTCCACTCCGGATCACGATTCTCCCTTTCGATCGCACAATTCGATCAGCAGACCGCCGGTGCTCTTCGGGTGCAGAAACGCGATGCGCTTTCCCTCGGCGCCCAGGCGGGGCTTCTCGTCGACCAGCCGCACGCCGCCCTCGGAAAGCACGCGCAGTTTCTCCTCGACGTCGTCCACCGCGAACGCCAGATGATGGACGCCGGGGCCTTTTTTCTCCAGAAACTTCGCAATCGGGGAATCCGCCCGCGTGGGCTCGAGCAGCTCCAGGTTGCAGTCGCGCAGGGGAATGCAGGCCACCCGCACGCCCTGGTCGTCCACTTCCTCAAAGTGCACCTCGCCCTTTCCCAGGATGTTTTTCAGCGCCGCCAGCGCTTCCTCGAGATTGGGCACCGCAAAACCGATGTGATCAAGCGCGTGGAGCATGCGGTTCTAAAAATCGTGGGGCGCCTGGTACGCGCCCCACTCGGCGCGCAGCGCGTCGGAAATTTCTCCCACGGTGGCGCGGGCGCGCACCGCTTCGATGATCAGGGGCATCAAATTCTCTCCGCCCGAAGTGCCCGAAGCCGCGGCGCGCAACCGCTCCAGAGAAGACGACCACGCCGCCGCGTCGCGTTCTGCACGCACCGCTGCCACCGCCGCGCGACGCTCCGCCTCAAGCCGCTCGGGAATTTTTTGGAGCCCGATGTTGAGCTTCTCCGGCATCTGATGTTTATTGACGCCCACCACGATTTCTTCGTCGCGCTCCACCTTGAGCTGCCATGCATACGCGGCGTTCTGGATCTCGCGCATCACGTAGCCGCTCTCAATACAGGCCAGCATGCCGCCGCGCCGCTCGACCTCCGCGAAATAATCGCGCGCGCGCCTCTCGATCTCGTCGGTCAGGCTCTCCACCAGCCAGGACCCGCCCAGCGGATCGATGCTGTCGGTCACCCCCAACTCGTTGGCGATAATCTGCTGGGTGCGCAGGGCCAGCAGCGACGACGCCTCGGTGGGCAGCGCCAGCGCCTCGTCGAACGAGTTGGTGTGCAAGGACTGCGTTCCGCCCAGCACCGCCGCCAGGGCCTGCACCGTCACCCGCACCACGTTGATGAGCGGCTGCTGCGCGGTCAGCGACGAGCCGGCCGTCTGGGTGTGGAAGCGCAGCATCTCCGACTGCGGCTTCTTCGCGCCGAACTCCTCGCGCGCCAGATGCGCCCACATGCGCCGCGCCGCGCGGAATTTCGCCACCTCTTCGAGCAAATGGCTCCAGGCGCCGAAAAAGAACGACAGACGCGGCGCGAAGGCGTCGAAATCCAGCCCGCGGGCCAGGGCTTCTCGCACGTAGGTCATGCCGTTGAGCAGGGTGAACGCGACCTCTTGCACGGCCGTGCAGCCCGCCTCGCGCATGTGATATCCGCTGATGCTGATGGGGTTCCAGCGCGGCATCTCCCGCGAGCAGAATTCGATGATGTCGGTACACAGCCGCAGGCTCTGGCGTGGAGGGAAAATGTAGGTTCCGCGCGCGATGTATTCCTTGAGCACGTCGTTCTGCACCGTGCCGCCCAGCCGGTCCCGAGGGATTTTGCGCTGCTCGGCGGCCACCACGTACATGGCCAGCAGGATGGCGGCCGGGGCGTTGATGGTCATCGAGGTGGTGACCTGATCGAGCGGAATGTCGCGGAACACCGCGTCCATGTCGTCCACCGAGTCGATGGCCACCCCTACCCGTCCGACCTCGCCGGCGGCGCGCGCGTGGTCGGAATCGTAGCCCATCTGGGTGGGCAGATCGAACGCCAGCGAGAGCCCGGTCTGCCCGTTGTCGAGCAGGTAGCGGAAGCGCTCGTTGGTCTCCTGCGCGCTGCCAAAACCCGCATACTGGCGCATGGTCCAGAAACGCCCGCGGTACATGGTGGGTTGCACGCCGCGCGTGAAGGGGAATTCCCCCGGGAAGCCGTGCGCCTCCGACGAGAAGCCCGGCCCCACGTACACCCGCTGCAGCGGAATTCCCGACGCGGTTACGAACTGCGCCTTGCGCTCCGGACTCTTCGCGACGCGGGCTTCATACGCGGTATCTTGCACGAGCCATCATCCTTTTTTGAAGCCCAAGAAAAAACCCACCGCGAAGGAGCCTGCGTAGGGAAAGTTATACAGCAGCAGGCTCCACCAGTGGGGGGATTGGGCGGTGGATTTCTTCGAAATCTGGGCGAACGCGGCCGCCAGACCCGGCCAGTTGATGGCCAGGAACTTGTTGACGACCAGGATCTGAATCAGGACAAAGCTGATGCCCAACAAGATGGCCGCCAGCTTCGCGATCTTTTTAAGGGTGAAGCCGACCGCCCATCCGCTGACCAGCCCCAGGCCGACGTTGGTGCCGACGTAGGGAAGCAGCCAGTCGTCCATCAAAATCTATCCGGGGACTTCCTGTCCACCCTTGCTGGTGATGTAGTCGACCGCTTCCTGGACTCGGGTGATCTTCTCGGCGTCCTCGTCGGGAATCTCAATGTGGAACTCGTCCTCGAAAGCAAGCACGATCTCGACGATGTCGAGCGAATCGGCGCCCAGGTCGTCCACGAAAGTGGCTTCCGGCGTCACCTGGACCTCTTCCACGCCGAGGTGCTCGGCCACAATTTTCTTCACTTTGTCATAAACCGCAGACATTCTTGTCCTCCTGAAAAAAGCAAGCGCACAAGCGCGCCGCAACATACTGCGACCCGCCTCGCGATTCCTTCTACATGGTCATCCCGCCGTCCACCACGATCACCTGGCCGGTGATGTAGCGCGCGGCGTCGCTGGCCAGGAAGAGCGCGGCGTCCGCCACGTCCTCCGGCTCGCCCAGGCGGGCCATCGGGATCTGCCCGGTCAGCGTGTCTTTCGCCTCCGGGCCAAGCGCGTCAGTCATGTCGGTCTTGATAAAGCCGGGCGCGATGGCATTTACGGTGACGCCGCGCGAGGCCAGCTCCTTCGCCATCGCCTTGGTGAAGCCGATCAGACCGGCCTTGCTGGCCGCATAGTTGGCCTGCCCGGCGTTGCCCATGATCCCCACCACCGAGGAGACGTTGATGATGCGCCCGTGCCGCTGCTTCATCATGGCGCGCGACACGGCGCGGGTGCAGTGAAACGCGGAGTTCAGGTTGCCCCGCAGCACCTCGTGCCACTGCTCGTCCTTCATGCGGAGGAGCAGGCCGTCGCGGGTGATCCCCGCGTTGTTCACCAGGATGTCCAGGGTCTGCCACTCCTTGAGGACCTCCCCGATCATCCCATCGACGGCGGCGGCGTCGGAAACGTCGGCCTCATAGGCCAGCGCCCGACGTCCCAGCGCGCGGATTTCCTCGGCGACCCGCTGGGAGCCGGCCTCGCTGCGGGAGTTGACCACGACGTCAGCGCCGGCCCTCGCGAAGGCCAGCGCCATGGCGCGTCCGATGCCGCGCGCGGATCCGGTGATGAGCGCGGTTTTCCCCAGCAACGAGAATTGTTGCAGGGTCGGCGCGATTTGAGCAGTGGTGTCGGGCATGGCGATCCTCCTAGGTAGCGACGCCGCTGTTGAGGCCGTCCACAGCGCGCATCAGGGTGGCCGCGTCCTGCACGTTGTACACGCGCGCCTCGCGGCAAATTTTGCGGATCATGCCGGCCAGCGCGGTGCCCGGGCCGACTTCCACGAAGGTGGTGACGCCGCGCGCCACCATCGCCTCAATGGACTCGACCCAGCGCACCCGCGAAGCCACCTGCGCCCGCAAGGCCTCGCGCACCTCGTCGGGGTGCACCACCGGCGCAGCCATGACGTTGGCCACGACAGGGATGCGCGCCTGCCGGAAAGGTGTGCGATCCAGCTCGTCGGACAGGGTACTGGCCGCGTCCAGCATCAGCGACGAGTGGAACGCGCCGCTGACCGGCAGCGGAATGCAGCGTTTCGCGCCGGCCGACCTGGCAATTTCCGGGCTCCGCTCGACGGCCTCCAGGTCGCCCGAGATCACCGTCTGATCCGGAGAGTTCACATTGGCCACTTCGACGGTCCCCGGCCCGGCCGCGTTGATCGTCTGGCAGAGGGCTTCGACCTCTGTCGTGGCAAGCCCGAGCACGGCCGCCATGCCCCCGGGGCGACTTTCTCCGGAAGCCTGCATGGCAAGGCCACGCACCCGCACCAGCCGCAGGGTATCCTCCATGGACAACACCCCGGCCGCCGCCACCGCCGAGTATTCGCCGACGCTGTGGCCGGCCACCATCACCGGGCGGATCTCGCGCGCTTCCAGGGCGCGCCACGCCGCCAGGCTGACGGCCACGATCGCGGGCTGGGTGTACTCGGTCTGGCGCAGCTTCTCTTCGGGCCCTTCCCAGCACACCTGGGAGAGCGGAAATCCAAGCACGCGATCGGCCGTATCAAAGACCTCCCGCGCCTCCGGGAAGGAGCGCGCGAGGTCGGCGCCCATGCCGACCGCCTGCGAGCCCTGGCCGGGAAATACGAAAGCAACCGAAGGCATTTTATCTCCGCTCAGAAATTAATTGACGACGGGCTCGCCGACCGCCTCGGCCGGCGCCTGCTCGGGGGACGCGGACACCCGGGTGGGGCTCCAACGCATCACCGTCGCGCCCCACGAAAGTCCCGCGCCGAAGCCGCACATCACCAGCAGGTCACCGTCCTTCAAGCGACCCGCGACGACCGCCTCGCTGAGCGCCATGGGGATCGAGCCGCACGAGGTGTTGCCGTAGCGATCGAGGTTGACGAACACCCGCTCCATCGAGATGTTGAGGCGCTTGGACGCGGCCTCGATGATACGGAGGTTGGCCTGGTGCGGGATGAAAAGCGCCACGTCGTCCACGCCGACGCCGGCCTCGACGAGCACCGCCTGGGTAGCCTCCGCAACCACGCGCACCGCGAAGCGGAACACTTCGCTGCCCGCCATGACGGTGAAGTGCTCGCGGCGGGCCACGGTCTCGGCAGTGGCGGGACAGCGCGAGCCGCCCGCCTTCAAGTAGAGGAGGTGGCTGCCGCTACCGTCCGAGCGCAGGGAAAAGCTCAGGATTCCGTATCCCTCGGCGGCCGCCTCGAGCACGACGGCGCCGGCGCCATCCCCGAACAGCACGCAGGTGTTGCGGTCGGTGAAGTCGGTCACCTTGCTCAGCGTGTCCGCCCCGACCACCAGCACTTTGCGGTAGGCCCCGGCGGCGATGAACTGGGCCCCCATGTTGAGCGCGTAAATGAAGCCGGAGCAGCCGCAGGTCACGTCGCAGGCGCCGGCCTTTGTCGCGCCGATGCGAGCCTGGACCAGGGCGGCGGTCGCCGGGTAGGGCATGTCCGGGGTTGCCGTGGCCACGATGACGAAATCCAGATCCTCGGCGCGCGCGTGCGCGTTTTCGAGGGCGCGCAAAGCCGCCTCGACCGCCATGTCGCTGGTCGCGGTGGATTCATCGGCGATGCGCCGCTCAAGGATGCCGGTCCGCGTGCGACTCCCCCCGT
>VGFD01000326.1 GCA_016868975.1 Armatimonadota bacterium
GACACCGGCCGCGGGCGCTCCATCTCGATGCGCAGCGACGGCTGCTTGCTGCCCCGCGCGGTTCCCACCTTGTGATACAGGACCCGCCGGGCGATCATCCGGGGAACCAGCATCATCAGCCAGTACAGCGTCCGCGCCGGATAGTCGGGAAAGTTCGCGGCCGGAATGCGCAGCGCGCGCATCACCTGGCCGGCCTCCACGAATGCCGCCGATTCCACGCGGAACAACCGTCGATCCGCGTACACCTCGGCCGGCGACGCGTCCACGATGGCGCACACCGCGTTGGCCGTCATGTTGAGCAGCAGCTTCGACCACTTCATCGGGCGATAGTCGTCGAAGCGCGCGACTGACAGGCCGCTCCGGACGAGCCCTTCATCCAGCGGCCCCAGCGGGGTGCCCGTCACGAAGGGCGCGATGGCCAGCCCGCCCTTCGGCGACGCCTCGATCACTTCGCCCGGCGACTCCGCAATCCCGATAGGTTTGGTGACCACGCACACCGCGGTGCGCGCGCCGCCGACCGCCTCCGCGCACAATTCTTCGGTGCCCACGCCGTTCTGGAAACCCATCACGCGGGCGGACTCAAGAAACCCCGCCGCGCGCAGGTCGGCCAGCGCGGACGCCACGTCAAAAGCCTTGACCGTCAAAAATATCCAGTCGAAATCCGGCGCCACCCCGGAGAGGCGCTCCACGGCCCGCACGCCGCTCGCCTCCAGAATCCGCCCGTCCTGCTGGATACGCACGCCGCGCGCGGAAATCGCCTGGTAGGGATCGCGCCGCCACAGCACGGTGACGTCCTCGCCGGCCAGGCTGAGGCGGCCGGCCACCCACTGGCCGATGGCCCCGGCGCCGTAGACCAGAACTCGGGTCACACCCGCTTCAGGTACTCGCCGGTGCGGGTGTCGATCTGCAGCACGTCACCCTCGTTCACGAACAGGGGGACGTTCACCTGAGCGCCGGTCTCCAGGATGGCCGGCTTGGTGCCGCCCTGGGCGGTGTCTCCCTTGAAGCCGGGGTCGGTCTGGGTGACCTTCAACTCCACGAAGTTGGGCACGTCGATGCCGATGGGGAGGTCCTGGTGGAGGAGCACGCTGCACACCGCGTTCTCCTTGAGCCACTTGACGTTTTCCCCGATGAACTCTTTCTGCAGGGCGATCTGCTCGTAATTCTCCTGATCCATGAACGTGATCTCGTCGCCCGCCTCGTACAGGTACGCCATGTCGCGCCGCTCGATGATGGCGCGGATCACCTTCTCGCCGCCCCGGAAGGTCTTTTCCACGACGTACCCGGTCTTCACGTTGCGCAGCTTGCTGCGAACGAAGGCGGACCCCTTGCCGGGCTTGACGTGCTGGAACTCGACCACGGTAAACAGGTTGCCTTCGAGCTCGATCGTGATGCCCGTGCGGAAGTCGTTGACGTTGATCATGTGTACCTCATGAAGGGGAAAGTGAGCGGCAACCTTCTGGCGGTCCCCGGAGGGATCCTCCCACGGGCGCGTTTCGCTGACGGCGTTCACATCCTGTTTACACGGTTAACATTCCGTTAACAAAACGGCCGGCATGCCGCCTAGACCCGGCTTGCGGGGGTCGTTATAATGCTGCTGGAGGGTTGCGCGCGATCTCGAGCGTGGCCCCTACGCATTGCTCGGAGGAGGCTCCAAACCCATGGCCATGAACGTTGCCAGCATGAACAACATGGCAATGAAATCCGCGATGGTGGGCTTCGTTCCCAACAACAACCTCAAAGAGGTGCGGAAGGAAGAAGAACACACCACCACCATCCAGGACCTCGAAGAGCAGGATACCTCCAACAACGCCGGTAAGGCCGGCCAGGAGAACAAGGCCGACGACGCCGCGCAGACCCGCAACCAGCAGGCCGCGCAACAGGCGCGCCGCCGCCAGATCAGCCAGCCCGAGGTCCGCCAGGAGTCCACCACTGAGACCAGTGAGTCCAGTGAAGGCAGCGAATCGTCGCAAACCGGCGCGCAGCAGGGGGGCCAGAGTTCCGAGGGCCGCCCGCGGTTGATGCTCGACAACACCGCGCGCATCAACTGGGAGTTCCAGACCAGCCAGAACCGCGCTGAGGGCGCCCAGAACGAGCAGCCCGGGCAGCAGGCCGAGGTCCAGAAGCGCCAGTTCCTGTCCCGCCTGAAGAAAATGGTCAACATGGAGTACCAGCAGTACGTGAAGTCGGATTCCAACCTGTACTCGCGCCGCAACCTGCGCGAGATCATGACCGCGCTGAACACGCAGGACGATCCCAACGTCGGACAGACCGCGCGCAACGAGGACAACCTGTCGCGCAACGCGGCGGGCACCGGCGAGCAGCCGGGTGAACTGGAAGGCTACAACAAGTTCAACCAGATGAAGGCCGCCCGCACCCTGCAACTGCAACACGAGTACCAGCAGGAGCCGCCCCAGGACCAGCTCAGCCTGGTCGCGTAAGCGGCGACTGCTTCACGCGAAAGGCCTCCGGCATGCGTCGGAGGCCTTTTTGATTGCAGGAAACACAGCCGGGCCGTCCAAAGAGCGATGCCTCATAATCCGTGGACCGGAGGGGCGCGTGCAAGACCTCGTCATCGGCAACGGCGTGCTGGTCACGCTGGGGGAGAACAACCGCATCATCCCACGCGGATGCCTTGCCATCCACGACGGCCGCATCGCCGAGATCGGCGCCGTCACCGATTTCGTGGGAAAGTATCCGGGCGCCCGCTTCATCGACGCCCGCGGCCGGCTCATCATGCCCGGCTTCATCAACGCCCACATGCACTTCTACGCCAGCCTCGCGCGCGGCATGGCGATGGACGACTACGCCCCGAAGGACGTCAAGGACGTGCTGGAGGGACTCTGGTGGCGCTTTGACAAAGCGCTCAACCTGGACGACGTGCGCTTCAGCGCCCTGGTGGCGCTGATGGACTGCGTGCGCAAGGGCACAACCACGGTCATCGATCGCCACGCCAGCCCCAACGCGGTGGGCGGCTCACTGGACGCCATCGCGGCGGCCACCACCGAGGCCGGCGTGCGCGCGTGCCTGTCCTACGAGGTCTCGGATCGGGACGGGAAAACCGTCGCCAGGCAGGGGATCGAGGAGAACGAGCGGTTCCTCAAGCGCCTGTCCGCCACGCCCGACGACCGTCTGGCCGGCGCGTTCGGCCTGCACGCCTCGTTCACCGCCGAGGACGAGACCCTGAAGGCGGCCGCCGCCGTGTGCGCGGCGCACAATGCGCCGCTGCACGCCAACCTCGCCGAGGGCAGCCTCGACAACACCGTAAGCCTGGAGCGCTTCCACGCCCGTCCTCTGGCCCGCTTCGAGCGCGCGGGACTGCTGGAGCGCCCGGCCCTCCTGGCGCACGGCGTACACCTCGAAAAAGCCGAGCACGCGACGCTGGCACAGCGCGCCGCGTGGCTGCTGCACACGCCGCAATCGGACCTGAACAATGCCGTGGGCACCGCGCCCGTCCCTCACATGCTGGGAGAAGGCATCCGCGTGGCACTGGGCACCGATGGGATGACCAGCGACATGCTCCAGGAATTGCGCGCCTTCGGGCTGGTACACCAGCAGAACCCGCGCTTCGAGCAGCTGGTGCAGGTGTTCTGCGTGAACAACGCGCGGCTGGCCAGCGAGCTGTTCAAGACGAGAGTCGGCGTGCTGGAAGCGGACGCGGTGGGCGACGTGCTCCTGGTAGACTACGTGCCGCCCACCAACCTGACCGTCGAGAATTTCGGCGCGCATCTTTTCCACGGCATCGTGAACGCCCGGGTGGACACCACCATTTGCGGCGGCCGCCTCCTGATGCACCAGGGAAAATTGTTGACGCTCGACGAGGAGGAAATCACGCGCCGCTCGCGCGAGCTGGCGCAGCGCATGTGGCAGCGGGTGGAATGAGTCCCGCCAGCCGCGGCGTCTTGCTGGGACGCATCGTGCGCGAGGCCGGGCTCGGCCTGCGCATCCAGAAAAATCCCCGGGAAAGGGTAAGAACAATGGACATCTTGTGGGAAACCGATCCGGACGTCGCCCAGGCGATCTTTGACGAGACGCGCCGCCAGTCGCTCACGCTGGAGATGATCGCGTCGGAGAATTTCGTCAGCGAAGCGGTGCTCGCCGCGCAGGGCTCAGTGCTCACCAACAAGTACGCCGAGGGATATCCCGGCAAGCGCTACTACGGTGGCTGCGAGTTCGTGGACAAGTGCGAGGCGCTGGCCATCGAGCGCGCCAAAGAATTGTTTGGAGCCGAGCACGCCAACGTGCAGCCGCACTCCGGCACCCAGGCCAACCTCACGGTGTATTTCACCGTACTCAATCCGGGCGACACCTTCATGGGAATGAAGCTAAACCAGGGCGGCCACCTCACCCACGGCCACCCGGTGAATTTCTCCGGTAAATATTTCAAGGTCGTCGATTACGGCGTGAGCCAGGACACCGAAACCATCGACTACGACGAGATGGCGCGGCTCGCCCAGGAGCACAAGCCGAAAATGATCCTGGCCGGCGCCAGCGCTTATCCGCGAATCATCGATTTTCCGCGGATCCGTGAAATCTGCGACTCGGTGAGCGCGGTTTTCGTGGTCGACATGGCGCACATCGCCGGGCTGGTGGCGGCCGGCGTGCATCCCAGCCCGGTGCCCTACGCGGATATCGTGACCACGACCACCCACAAGACGCTGCGCGGGCCGCGGGCCGGCATGATCTTGTCCAACGCGAAGTGGGCGAAAGCCATCGACAAGAACGTCTTCCCGGGCAGCCAGGGCGGCCCGTTGATGCACGTCATCGCGGCCAAGGCGGTGGCGCTCAAGGAAGCGATGTCGCCGGACTACAAGGCGTACCAGCGCCAGATCGTGGCCAACGCAAAGCACCTCGCAGGCACGCTCGGAGAGCGCGGCTTGCGGGTGGTTTCCGGGGGCACCGACACCCACGTGATGCTGGTCGACGTGACCGCCGTTGACCTCACCGGCAAGCAGGCGGAAAAGCGCCTTGAAGAAGCCGGCATCACGGTCAACAAAAATGCCATCCCCTTCGACGAGCGCTCGCCGATGGACCCCAGCGGCATCCGCATCGGCACGCCCGCGCTGACCACGCGCGGCATGCAGGAAGCCGAGATGGAGCAGATCGGGCGCTGGATCGTGGATGTGCTTCGCGCGCCCGACGGCGAGGCGGCGGCGGGACAGGTGCGTCCCCAGGTGGAGGCGCTGTGCAAGCGGTTCCCGCTGTACGCGGAGCGGCTGGAGAAGGACGGACCGCGCGCCGTGCGGGCATGATCGCGGTCCTCGTCGTCACCGATGAGGCGCTGGGCGACGGCCCCGTCCCCGACCGCTACGACGCGGCCGTCGGCCTCGCCCGGGCCGTTGCGTCCATCGTGGAAAAGGGGCACGGTCTGGTGCTGGCCCTCGCTTGCACGCCGCACGTCGCTTTCGATACGCCCTTCGACAGCAGCGTTGCCGAAGCGGCCGCCGGTGTCGGCTACCTGATCACCCAGGCGCTCGGCAACGAGCTCAAGATGCGCGGCCTGGAAACGAAGGCGGCCATGACGCTGGTGCGCGCCGAAGTCGACTACGGCCATCCCACATTTCTGAGGCCGGAAGCGCCGGTCGGTCCCCTGCTCGAGGATCCGGAGCACGCCCACGAGGTCGATTGGGAGCTTCGCGAGGAGCCCGGCGGCTGGCGCCGCGTGGTGGCGTCGCCACCGCCCCTGGACATCCCCGACGAGGGGGCGGTGCGCGCGCTGCTTGAAGAGGGTACCGCGGTCGTCGCGGCAGGCTACGTGCCGGTTGTGAAAGACGAGCGGGGACTGCTCATGGGAGTTTCGGCGCTGGTCGACCCGCACGCGGCGGCCGGGATGCTGGCGCGGCGTCTGGGCGGGACGATGGTTGGGCTCGACGCGCTGGAGACGCTTATTTAAGACGGCGGCCGGTCGGATTGCGGTACGGGGGCCCCTGCGGGGGAATGCGCTCCAGCTGATGCTGCAGCTCCTCATGCGGCCGCGGAATGACGTGCACGCTGGTGACCTGGCCGACGCGGCGGGCGGCGTCCGCACCGGCGTCCACCGCGGCCTTTACCGCACCCAGCTCGCCCTCGCACATGATGGTGACCAGCCCGGCTTCGACGTTTTCGCGGGTGAACAGCCTCACGTTGGCGGCCTTCGCCATGGCGTCCGCTGCCTCGATGAGGGCAACCAGTCCCATCGTTTCGATCATTCCAAGCGCCTGGATGGCCATGGGGTCTCCTTCGTCGCGCAAATTCGCAGGAAAGGATTTACCCCGCCGTCGCTGATTCCTGCGTGGCGAAGC
>VGFD01000327.1 GCA_016868975.1 Armatimonadota bacterium
GGACCACTAAGCCCCAAATCAGTTTGATCGTGCCGCGCGACACGCCCGGGCCAGTTGATGTCCGGTAAGGCGGAGCTACTTGTGTCGCGCGCCACTTAGTAAATGGGCCGTCCAGCGCACATGAAAGCAAAACTCCCGCGCACCCACGCGGGCGGCTTCAACCGCCAGAAGCGGCTACCGCGCGCGGTCGATAAAGCGCGGCCCTGACAGGAAGCGCCGTAGGCGGAGAGCGTCTCGCGCCCCTGCGACATGGTGCGCAACTTGCCCCGCACGTGCTCCATGCGGCGGGCCAGCAGCGACTCATTGCTTTTTTGCATCTGGGCCGCCTCCCGCATCAACGCGGTGAGCGTCTCGTGGCGCTGGCGCCAGGCGGCCACTTCCGGCACGTTGCGGGCCGCGGAGACAACCGCCTGACGGAACGGTTGCAGGCGCCCCTCGTCCGCGACGAGCGCACGCAGCACGCTGTCCTTCTCCGCGATGCAGCGATCCAGTGCCGCGCTGTCGTCGTGTTCCATGGTGTCACTGAACACCCCAAAGGAACCGGACGGAACCACCCCCAGGGAACCAAAAAACAACTTGCACCCCCACTGCGAGTTCCGTGCACCGGGACGTCGAGGACTTTTGCCCCGCACCTCGCTCGTTTTTCCCGGCCCGACCCTTGAGCATATTAATTTTCTAGACCGAAGAATCACCTCCTCGTTTCGTGCTCATCCCCGGAGAGGCCTCCAGTCGGGATACGTCATGCCGCGTCCACGTCCTTTCGCTGACGGCGCGGGGAGGCTGTGGTTCTCGGGGAGCGGTACGACGCGCCCTCGATGGTAACGCAGTGGGCATTGTGGCGCATGCGGTCGATGGTCGCGGATGCCAGCAGTGGGTTTGCGAAGGCCTGGCCCCACTCGGCGAAGTCCAGATTGCTCGTCACGATCAGGGCGCCGCGCTCGTAGCGCTCGGCGATCAGCTCGTGGAAGTCCTCGTCGGCCGGCGGCCGCAGCCCCTTGAGGCCGTAGTCGTCGACGATGAGGAGATCAACCCGGCACAGGTTGGCAAAACGCCGCTCGTAAGTGCCGTCCGCGCGGCCGGCGTGGAGGTATTTGATGAGCTTGTTCATGCCCATGTAGAGGACGTCGTAGCCCCGGCGGCACGCCTTGTGCCCCAGGGCCTGGGCGATATGGCTCTTGCCGACGCCGCTGGGGCCAACCAGCAGCACGTTCGACTTTTCCTCGATGAAGGTGCAGCTCGACAGTTCCAGGATCAACTGCCGATTGAGCTTGGGGAGCGCCTCAAAGTGGAAGCCTTCCAGGGTCTTCTCAGCGGTGAACGCTGCGCGGCGAAAGCGGGTGGCCAGTTTCTTCTGTTCGCGCCGCTCGACCTCGTCGCAGAGGATGGACAGCAAGAACTCGAGGAAGGCGAGCTTCTGCTCGATCGCCTGCTGGACACGCACCTCAAGGGTGTCGAGAATTCCGGAGAGGCGCAACCGCTTCAACTGGGTGTGCAACTGGGATGTCAGGTCCATGATGAATTTCTCCTTTTCGCACGTAATTCTGCTGGGGTCAAGCGCCACACACCGGCGGCCACCGGTGGCGATCGCGCCCGCAGTGTCGGCGCCCTCATCGGGGATTTCGAATGAGCGATAGTCGGCATGCGTGTCCTCCGCTCAGTTCGGGCGGAACAGGTCAGCGATGTCGCGCGCGAAGCGCGGGGACTCCACGAAGGGCAGGTCCAGTTGACCGCCCTCGCCCTGCTCAAGGGGAACCATGTCCAGCCCCTTGTCCAGGATGCTCTTGAGCGCGCGGAACTCGATACGATCGAAGGCAAGCGCGCGACGGGCGGCCGCCTCCAGTCGCTTGGCACCGTAGCGTTTGCGGAAGCGCAGGACACCCTGGGCGGCACGCAGGCGATCCAGGACGCGGTCCCCCAGCAACTCCACCATGAACTCGTAGCAGGCTTCGCCAACCTTCTGGGCTTGGTCGAGGCACCACTGCGGCGTCTGCTGCAGGTAGGCCACCTTCTCCGGGGGGTAGTGGTCAAGATTCGTGAGCCACTGGCCTCGGCGCACCGCGCGCACATGGCAGGCCACCACCTCACCCTGTACGAACAGCATCACGCAACTATCAGTGGCCCTCAGGTCGAGCTCTCGCCCGATGTACCGAAACGGTGCGGAGTAATATGCCTTATCGAATACCACGTGGCAGTCCGGATGGAGCTTCGCCGTGGACCAGACGACGATTTCCACCCGTTCGGCCGGCAGCGGCTTGAGGGCCGTTTTTTCCTCCTCGGCAAATACCCGCAGTGGCATCTGGTGCGTCGTGCCGTGGACGCGATTGCCCGCCTCTCCAAGCACCCACTCGATCAGTTGCTGGTTGCTGTCGCCCAGCATCCTGAGCACGCGCGGACTCGCAACAAATGAGCGTTTTACGAATTTCACGCCCGATTCCACACGCCCCTTATGCTCGGGCGTTGCCACGACGCAGGGTTCGATGAGAAACCCGTACCCCTTTGTGCGTATTCCACCGCGATTGATCCAAGAATCCATGGCGAGCTGATCAGCGATTCCAATTTCGATTGATCACCGAATCCACCGGGAATCGATCAGCGATTCCAAGAGCGGTTGATCAGTGAATCCACGGGTCGATCAAGCGCACCGTCGCAGGCATCGAGCAGCACCGTCGCCGGTCCCCCGGCAGGGCAAGGATGGGGCGAGGGATTCCAGACCCCTCGCCCCTTGGCGTTTTGTGGCATGATGGCCACACGCATAGCGCCAGTGAGACCATAGCGCGGTTTCACGCCCAAGTCAAGCAACACATGGACGGTCTAAAGGCTCGACGCCGAGGGGTGGGAGTTCCGACCTGCCCTAAGGCCGAGGAGAATGGAGCGGCATGCCGGGTGACGAGAAAGGGCCTGGTGTGGCGCCCTGGCGGCGTCAAGTTGGGCCATGGCGAGGCGTCGGAGCCGATCGCGGTGCAGCATTGCCGATGCCTTCGTCACGGGCACTTCCTGGATTACCCGTCGTTCCTCGTCCCGCGCAAGCACTACGCAGCAGAAGTCGTGGAGTCTGCGCTGTCGGCGAGGGCCCAGGGGAGGACGCTCGAGGAGATCTGCAGCGTTCAGGGATTGCCAGATACCTCAGCCGTGCGCCGGTGGGTGCGCGATGTCATGGTGAGGATTCCTGTATTACTCGTGGACGTTCGGAAGCGCTCGATCAAGTGGCTTGCTGGCGTCCGCGATGCACTTCACGAAGCCACAACCCTGACACCGCCCAGTTTCTACCGCGTCTGGAGTCTCCTCCAGGGGCAGCAGCGCGCTAGCCCGGACCTGCTTCGCCGTTTTCCGACCGTCTCGCATCTGGCTCTGAGCGTATAGACCGCGCGTCGTGAGGGTCGCCGAGGGCGTGCACAAAGCATGCCTTGGTTGGGATTTCTTTTTCTCCCGACAACCCATCAGCACTACTTCTTGCGCTCCTTCCGTTTCCGATATCGTCGTCAGGCTATTGCTGAAAATCACATTTTCGCCATGGCGGGGCGCAGTGGCCCGGAGTATCCTGAGGGCACATCGACCAGGGAGGTGACCACGGGCTCGGCGCCGTCTGCGGCGGAAGCGCCCGATTGACCATGCGCAACATCCGAGAAGTGCTACGACTGACATTCGACCATCCCACGTTGACGCAACGGGCAGTTGCGGCCGCGTGTCGCATATCGCCGTCCACCGTGGGCAGCTATCTGGACCGCTTTGAAGCAAGCGGCCTGAGCTGGCCGCTGCCCCCGGACCTGGACGACCACGCTCTCGAGAAGCGGCTGTTTCGCCTGGAACCGGTGGAGACAGTTTCCCGACCGGTTCCCGACTGGGCCCACGTTCACAAAGAGTTGCGCCGCAAGCACGTCACGCTGGCGCTCCTGTGGCAAGAGTACCGCTCGGCCAACCCGCACGGCTATGAATACAGCTGGTATTGCCAGACGTATTCGGCCTGGCGCAGCAAAGTGGACCCCATCATGCGCCAGCAGCATCGGCTTGGGGAGAAGTGCTTTGTTGATTACGCGGGTCATACCGTGGCGGTGATCTGGAACGCCGAGACTGGCGAGGTTCGGCAGGCGCAAATATTTGTCGGCGTTCTCGGCGCGAGCAACTATTCATTCGTGGAGGCCAGTTGGTCCCAGGACCTCCAGTCGTGGATTGGCGCGCACATCCGAATGTTTCGTTTCTTCGGCGCGGTACCCGAGATTGTGGTCTGCGACAATCTGAAGAGCGGTGTCTCCAAGCCGGACTTTTACGAGCCGGAGGTCAACCCGACGTACCTGAAAATGGCAGAGCACTACAACGTGGCCATCCTGCCGACTCGCGTCAGAAAGCCCCGTGACAAGGCGAAGGTGGAGGCGTGCGTTCGCTTCGTCGGCGAGCGGGTGCTGGCTCCAATGCGCGATGAGGTCTTTCCCAGCCTCGGTGAACTCAACGAAACACTCAGCGAGCGCATGTTTGCATTCAACGGTCAGCCCTTCCAAAAATTGGCCGGCAGTCGCCGGAGCGTCTTTCTGGAGCAAGAGAAGCCTTGCATGCGCTCGCTGCCCGACGAGCCTTTCCTCATCGGCGAGTGGAAGCGGGCCAAAGTCCACATCGATTACCACATCGAGGTTGAGGGCTGCTACTACAGCGTTCCGCATCACCTCCTGGGGCAGCAGGTGGAAGTGTTCCTCACGTGTGCCACGCTAGAAGCATTTCACGCCGGGCTACGGGTGGCCGTGCACCGGCGCTGCCCGCAGCGCGGGTTTACCAGCACTGTGAAGGAGCATATGCCGCCGCGCCATCGCCAGCTGGCGGATTGGACTCCCGAGCGGATTGCCTCGTGGGCGTCCAAGACCGGCCCGGCCACCGAGACCATGGTCACCACCATTATGGCAAGCCGAGCGCACCCTGAGCAGGGGTTTCGAGCCTGTCTCGGCATCCTGAGACTGGCCAACAAGTTCGGATCTGAACGGCTGGAAGCGGCATGCCGCCGCGCAGTTGAGGGACGAGCCTTCGCGTACAAGAGCGTGTTCTCAATCCTGGACAAGAATCTTGACCAGCAGGCCCGACCTAAGTCTTTACCGGCCTCGCCCGCGGAACGCGCGTATCACGAGAACATTCGCGGTGCCGCGTATTACGAACAAGGAGAACTTGAGGAATGATGGTCAACCAAACAAGAGAAAAGCTCGTCGAGATGCGGCTGTTCGGCATGGTGAAGGGCTGGATGAGCAGACACAAGACGCCAGCATTGCCGAGTTGTCTTTCGACGAGCGCCACGCAATGGTCGTCGACCGCGAGCATCTGGTGCGACTCGAGCGCAGAACGACCCGACGGCTCCAGCGCGCCAAGTTGAAGCAGCCGGCTTGCGTCGAAGACGTCAACTACCGCCACCCTCGTGGCCTGGACCGCAAGGTGTTCACGGAGCTGGCGACGTGCCGCTGGATCAACGCCAAGCGCAACGTCATCATTACCGGCGCAACCGGGCTCGGAAAGACCTGGCTGGCCTGCGCGCTCGCCAACAAGGCCTGCCGTGAGGGCTTCACGACACTCTACGCGCGCGTCCCTCGCCTGGTTGACGAGCTGTCCGCCGCGCGCGCCGACGGCACCTACCTCAAGTTCTTGGCACGCCTCGAAAGAATCGACATGCTGCTCCTCGACGATTGGGCGATCACGCCGCTCGACCGGCAGGCTCAGCAGGATCTCTTGGAGGTGATCGACGACCGAGCCGGCCAGCGAAGCACGCTCGTGACCAGCCAGATGCCCGTCAGCAAGTGGCATGACACTCTGGGGGACCCGACCGTGGCTGACGCCATCCTGGACCGTATCCTCGGAACGGCCACGAAGATCCAGTTGAAAACTGGCCCGTCCATGCGAGGTGGCCAAACTCTTGCTTCAGAGGAGCAATGACACATGATCGACCGCTCTGGAATCAGTGATCGGGACGGCGTGGATTCGGCTGATCGGGGACCTCTGGAATCGCTGTCCAAGCGAAAATGGATTCGCGATCCAAACGGAAATGGATTCGGTGTCCAAGTCAAAATGGAATCAGTGATCGACCCCTCTGGAATACGCAGGCAGACCTCTGTCACTCGATCATCGCGATTGGCGTATATGCGTATTCCCCTGAACCCGTGGGGAGCACGCAGCCTCGGCGGCGGTCGAGGATTCTCTGTCGCAGGACGTCATTTCTGCTAAGAAGCCCTCGTCAACACCTTGGCTCGAAGGCAGTTCAGGGCATGCCGGGTGTGCGGGTGATAGACGCGCGGGGCTTAGCGACGACGG
>VGFD01000328.1 GCA_016868975.1 Armatimonadota bacterium
TCTTCCGAAATCTCGCTCTTTTCGTTGGTATCAATTTCCGCTTCGGGCTCCGGCGCCTCTTTGGGCTCGCTGCTCTCGGGGGCCTCGGCGGGCGCGCTGGTTTCCTCTACCGCGCTGCTGCTGCTAACTTCACCAATCGCTTCAATCTCATCTGACATAGTGGATTGCTCCTTCCCAGAATACAATCCCTCTGTTCCTCTTGCAGGGGCCGCCTGCGCTTGAACAGCATGTCACGACGCTCCCCCCCCGGTAAATCAAAAAAGTGTAAACAGATTGCTGCGGATGTTGCAAGAGTGTAAACGTATTGTGTCCACCGTGTTAACGACCCTCCCAGAGGACCCCTCTTGACGGTCGTGGAACCGCCTCGAATGCCCGACAGCACCGAGCACCGCAATCGCGGCCTGCGAATTTTGCAGACCGTCTCCGGCAAGGTCGCGGAGTCGCTCGACCTGGACCGCATACTCAACGATGCCCTCGACCTGCTGCTCGGGCTGCTGCCGCTTGACGCGGCCAGCATTTACGTGCTCGACGCCCACACCAACGAAGTGCTCAGCGTGCCCTCGCGCGGCGTGCGCGGGCCGGCGCTGGGCGGCGACGCGGAGCTCGGCCTCGACCCCCGGGAATTCTGCAACCGCGCCGCCCGTGAAGCCCGCGTCCTGGCGGTCAAGCGTCCGATTCCGGAGAAGAACGACCGCTCCCGATCCCCGAAAACGCGCCGCGCTCCTTTCCGCACTTATGTGTGCATCCCGCTGCGCGCGGCCAGCAAGGTGCTCGGCGTGCTGCACCTCATTTCCGCGGTGGATCAGCGTTTCACCGCCCTGGACCTGGAAGTGTTCCAGGGTATCGGCAGCCAGATCGGACTCGCCCTGGAAAACGCCTGCCATTATCAGGAATCTCGCCAGCGCAACCGCGTCCTGGCCGCGCTGAACGTGATCTCCCAGGTACTCGCCCAGTCCCCTCGGCTGGAAGAGAGCCTGGGGCTCACCCTGGCCCGCATCCTGGAAGTGCTGGGCGCCGAAGGGGGAAGCATCTACTTACGGGACGTCGAGAGCGGGGCGGCGGTGCTGGCCGCCCACCGCGTGCACCCCGGCTGGTTTTCGCGCGAGCCGGCCCACGTTTCGCCCGGCGAAGGGGACGTCGGCGACGTGCTGCGCACCGGCCGCATGCACGTCATCCCCCGCGCGGCGCCCAGCGGTCCGCGTCCCGGCAAGGGCCACCTGCTGCACCTTCCGGCACTGAGCACGTTTCTGCCGACGGAGGTCCCCCCGTCGCCGCCCCGCGAGGTGCCGCTTCCGGAGGAGTTGGAGGACGTTGCCGGCGAGAGCGCGTTCCGCTCCCACGCCTGCGTGCCGCTGAAATCCAAGGGGCAGCTGCTGGGAGTCTTGCGGGTGGGAAGCTTCACGCGCCCGAGTTTTTCCGCGGACGAGGTGGAGATTCTGGAAGCGCTCGGCGCCCAGATGGGCGTCGCCCTGGAAAATGCGCTGCAATTCCGGACCATCTCGGAGCAGGCGGTTCGACTGGAGCGGCGCGCCAGCCAGATGGCCGCTCTTCTGGAGACGAGCCACCTGATGGCCGGCGCGGTCGAGCTGAAGGAGACGCTTCACGCCTGCCTGCGGCGGATCGGTGAGCAGCTTTCGATCCCTCGCGTCACCGTCACGCTGGACGTCGGAGACGGGAGCGGGCAGGTGGTCGCTTCCTACGACGACCGGGAGATAGCGGAGGGAGACAGCCACCCGATCTCCTGGGAGGATTTCGCGCACGGAAGGCGCGCGCTGGAAAAGCGACAGGCGGTCATGCTCGACCGGAGCGACAGCCTCACCGAGGTGGAGCACCGCTGGATGGAGCAGCACCACGTGCACTCCTCGCTGGTCCTGCCGCTGATCGCGGATGACGCCGCGCTGGGCGTGCTCACCCTTTCAAGCACCCGGGTGCCGCGCGAGTTCCACCGCAGCGAGATGGAATTCGGGCGCACCGTGGCCAACCAGATTGCCCTGGCCGTGGAGCGCAGCCGCCTCTTTCAGGAGGTCCGCGATTCGGCGGCGCGCCTGGAGGAGCGGGTGGCCCAGCGCACCGCCGCGCTGCTGGAGGCCAACGTCCGCCTGCAGGAAGTGAGCCGCCAGCGCGCCGATTTCCTGTCGGTCATCAGCCACGAATTGCGCACGCCGCTCAACGCGATCCTCGGGTTTTCCGAGGTGATGGCCGACCCGGGGACCGACAACTCGGTCGAGGAGATGCGCGAGTACTCCAGCCACATCTACGACAGCGGGCACCACCTGCTGCGGCTCATCAACGACATCCTCGACCTGGCCAATCCTCGCGTGCGCGCCGAGACGCTGCACCTCGAGCGGCTCCCCTGCGAAGCGACCCTGCGCGGCCTGCTCGACGTGATCCGCCCGCAGGCGGTGGCGCGCAGCGTAACGCTGCGGCTCCAGGTGCCCCCCGATCATCCTCCGCTGATGGCCGACCGGGTGCGGCTCAAACAGATCCTCTTCAATCTGCTTTCGAACGCGGTCAAGTTCTCGCCCAGCCGCGGGGAGGTCACCATGGGGGCCCGACCGGAGGAAGGAAGGGCCGTAATCTGGGTAGAGGATCAGGGACCGGGCATTGCGGACGAGCTGCACGAACGGATCTTCGAGCCCTTCTTCCAGGTGGACCAGAGCATCTCGCGCTCCGCGGAAGGCGCCGGCCTTGGCCTGACGCTGGCGCGCCGCTACGTTCACCTGCACGGGGGCGACCTCCGCGTGGTCAGCGCGCCGGGCCGGGGCAGCCGCTTCGAATTCACCGTGGCGTTGGGAAACCTTGGAGCGTGCTGACAAAGCATGCGGCAAAACACGGGAGCAGGCCGTGAAAACAATGAGGGCGCCGGCTGTGCCGGCCCGTAACTAAGAAATGGAATCGCCGATTCTGGTCGTGGACGACGAGGAAGTCATCCGCCATACGCTTTGTGCCGTCCTCGAGGCGGA
The DNA here is from genome assembly GCA_016868975.1 of Armatimonadota bacterium. GTDB lineage: Bacteria > Vulcanimicrobiota > Xenobia > RGZZ01 > RGZZ01 > VGFD01. The sequence continues at coordinate 2,964 of VGFD01000328.1, forward strand.
TATCGATCGGCAGCGCTTCCGTCTCTGCGTCGAGGACGAGGGCGAAGGCTTCGACCCTCGCCGGGTCGCCAATCCGCTCGACGAGGAAAATCTGGACGCGCTGCTCGAGGGTGGACGAGGCGTGTTCTTGATGCGCTGTCACATGGACGGCGTGGAGTACAACGAGAAAGGCAATCGCCTCTGCATCAGGCGGCGAAACCCGGACGCCCCAGAAGGAACCTGAAAACGGCCACCAGAAACCGGCCGCCGCTGCAACCCCGAGAGAGGATCTCCAGCATTGGCAAACTCGGTCGGCTACCGCGAGCGCGAAGAAACCCCGGATACCAGCCTGCAGGTGGGCGGCGACTTGAGCGCCGTGCGCGTGCGGTCGGACGTATCGTCCTGAGCGGGTCGACGCGCGGCTGGCGCACGGTCCACGTAACGACCATCGACCTCACCGCGTGGTGCTTCTTGCGAACGTGGTTTCAGCGGCTTCGCCAGGAAGGGCACGCGGTGGTCCTGGTGTGCACGGCCGGCCCCTTCGCCGAGCGGATTCGCGCCGAGGGGGTGGAGGTCATCGACGTGCCCATCCCGCGCCGCATCGATCCGAGCGGGGACCTGCACGCGCTGGCCCGTCTCGTGACGGTGTTCCGTCACCTGCAACCGGACATCGTGCACACGCACACCTCCAAGGCGGGCTTCCTGGGACGGCTTGCGGCGCGCCTGGCCGGCGTGCGGCGCGTCGTCCACTCCATGCACGAGCCGCCGCACAATGCCGCGCGCTCTGCCCTGTCACGCTTCGCCTACATTATGCTGGAGCGCCTGGCGGCATTCTGGGCGGACCGCATCGTGACCCCATCCTACGCGAACGAGCGGGAAATCCTGGAGCGCCGCCTGGTGGATCCCCGCAAGCTGATGGTGATCCGGCTGGGCATCGAGCTGTCCCGCTATCCGCAGGCGAAAGACCCGCGCGCCGCCGTCCGCGGGCTGGGGATTGCAGACGACGCGCCGGTCATCGGCATCGTGGGGCGCCTGGAGCCGCCCAAGGGCCACACGCACCTGCTGGCCGCGGTGCGCCACCTGGTGGATCGTCGGCCCGATCTGTGCTGCGTGTGCGTCGGGGACGGCTTCCTCCGGGAGCGTCTCGAAGCCGAGGCGGAGGCCCTCGGCATCGAGCGGAACGTGTTCTTCACCGGCTACCGCGAGGACATGCTGGAGCTGCTCTGTGGCTTCGACCTGTTCGTGCTTCCCTCGCTGTGGGAGGGCCTCGGGATCGTGCTGCTGGAGGCGATGGCCTACCAGAAGGCCATCGTGGCCTCGCGGGTGGGCGGCATCCAGGACGTGGTGATCGACGGCGAGACGGGGATACTCCTGCCACCGGCCTCGCCGGTCCACCTCGCCCGGGCCATCGACCTGCTGCTGGGAGATCGGGGCCGCGCGGAAGCCATGGGCCGCGCGGGGTATTTGCGGGTGCTTACCGAATTCCGCGATGATCGGTGCAACGACCGGTTGATGGCGCTCTACCACGCCCTGCTTGCTCCAGACCGTCGGTAGGATGGGCTGACAGCCGGGCCGGCCGATGATATAATAAGATTCAAGCACATTCCGCGGAGGCCGCATGTCGATCGCCAAGCCGAAGGTCAACCCGACACAGAAGATCATCCACATGCTCTCGTGGCTGGTCTTCTGGGCATGCGTGGCCGGGGTCGTGTACCCCTGCCACGGCCTCTACCAGACGTACAACAAGGGGTATGCCGCCGGCGTCAAGGCCGCCGCGCCCCTCGTCAAGAAAGTGCGCGACGAGAAGCTTCGCTCCGGCTCGTTCCACAAGGCGGTGCAGGAATACAAGGCCAGTTACGGGCCCAGGCCGAAGACGAAGAACTCGCCGACCGTGCACGAGCGGCTCTACGATCACGCCTGGAACGCAGGTCTAGATTCGCTGCTGGAGAACGTGCCCCGCTGACCAGGGTGTTGTTCCTTGTCCGCGAAGTTGGTGGTGAGGTGACCCATGACTGCTGAGCAGGCCCCCGCGGGAATTGAGGAGATGGGCGAGGGCCCGGACTACGTTCGGCTTGCCCTCCTGGCGACGATCCTCGTCGCCCTGATCGGATTTCTGGTGTACACGCGGTTCATCAATCCGCCCAAGAAACCGTTCTACGCGGAACTGCCCGGAATCTCACTGGCCGGCATCGCGGAGCCACAGAAAACCCAGATCGTGAAGCTGGCCAATGCGGCCCCCTGCGACTGCGGCTACGCGGGCTGCGACAACTGGAACGTGGCGGAGTGCCGCAACCTCGATCCGGGCTGCGACGTCAGCCTCAAGATCGCCGCCGCCATCGTGCAGAAAGAGACCGGCAAGCCAGCCGTGCTCACGGTGAAGATGCCCGACGCCCGCACACCGACGCCCGCTCCGTCCGGCGCGCCCAAGAAGTCCGGGAGCATGGAGCGGCACGCCGGCTGCGACTGCGCCGCGAAATAGGTTTTCAGTGCCCGTGCGGGTCCGGGGCGGCCGGACTTGCAGCCGCACTCGGGCTGGGCAGCGGTTTCCCCTTGAGCGCGGCAATCGTGGCCTTCCACTCGTCGGCGAATTTCGTGTCCGCCACGTAGATGTCTTTGCCGCCGTCCTTGCGGACGTAGTGGAAGACCCTGTCCGGCGTGGCGCCGCCGACCTCGAGGTCGGCAATTCGGGCGCCCTTGTCGCCGGTCAGCACGAAATGGGCGACGGGCTTTGCAAAGGTCGCGGAGGCCGTCTTGACTTCGGCCGGCGCGCTGACCTTGCGGGTGAATTTCAGCTGGCTGATGGCGTAGGCCAGGGAGTTGATCCGCCCCAGGTCGTCGGGCTTGCTGGCCGGCGCGAGATATCCCCAGTTCCCGCCCTTTTTCTCTGCCTTCGCCTCGCCGACTCCAGCATGGGAGATGGTGGCGCCGGCCACGCCGTCCACCGCGAAGTCGAACATGCGGCGCTCGGCCAGCGTGGAAGGATCCACCTTCAGCGCGGTCAGCGCGTTATTGCCCAGCACGAAGACCTCGCGCTCCTTGTCGCTGCCCCGGGTGGCGATGACGCCGCCCTTTACCGGGCCGCCCACAATGAGGATCTGCGGATCGCGATCGCCCTTGTTCCACATCTTCAGGGTCATCACCGGCTTCACCACCGGTGATCTGTCGCCTTTGGCGCCCCCTGGATCCCCCACTTGGGGCTTGTCGATGAACGACTCGATGCGGATGCCCTTGATCGCGTTGATGAACTTGCGGACTTCTTCGAGCTCCGCCTTCTGCTTCTTGGGCATGACGATGCTCCATGCGGAGCCGTCCTTCGCCTGCTC
>VGFD01000329.1 GCA_016868975.1 Armatimonadota bacterium
TGATTTCGCCAGGGGCGACCATCATCCCGCCTCCGCCGCCAATAGAATCCAATCCCTGCGAGGGAGCGCCGCCACTGATGCGCCGCGTGGCGTCGCCGGCCAGCGCGCCGCTGCCGCCCGCGGGAGTCGCGCCGGCCGCGGCCAGCGAGCGGGTCCCGCGCCCCACGGGCATTCCAGCGCCCACGATCCCCTTGCGTCCGAAGATGCCAGACAGCAGCCAGAAGAGCATCACGGCCACCACCGGTGCGGTGAGCTTTCCGATGCGCATGTACCAGTCCATCATCTCGGCCTTCTTGGCTTCTTCCGTGAAGTCGGCCGGGGACGCCGTCTTGAAGGGCACCACCGCCACCTTCACCTCGTCCTTGCGGGTGGCGTCCGCGCCGACGGTTTGCTTCACCATGTCGGTAATGTCATCGAGCGCCGGGCGGTTCAGCTTGAGGTCCGAAGAGAGCGCGACCGCGCAGGTCATGCGGCGGATGCTGCCCGGCGTGAAGACGTTCTTTTCCTTTACGTTGGAAATCTCGTAGTTTTCGGTCTTGCGGGCGTTCTTGTACTCCGACTGGCTGGTCGAGCCGGACACCAGCGCGCTGGCCTTCTGCCCGGCCGCGGTGGCCGGAACCACCGGGCGTCCGTTGCCGGTGTATCCCTCGTCAACGGTCTGCAGGCTGCGCAGCACGCCGGTATTCTTCTGCGCGTCGGTCGGCTGGTAGGTCTCGCTCTCGACCACTTTCTGGTTGCTTTCCAGCGCCAGGGCCACGCGGACCACCGCCATGCCGGGTCCCACCACGCGGTCAAGCATGTCCTGGGTCTTGCGCTCCAGCGCCTTCTCCTGCTGCTTCTGCAGGTCGGCGAGGCTGGACGCGCCACCGCTCTCAGTGCTGTCATCGCCGCTGGACAACAGCGTGCCGCGGGTGTCCATGATGGTGATGTTCTCTTTCGCCAGGTTCTGCACCGAACCCGACACCAGCGCCTTGATGGCGCGCACCTGCTGGGGATTGAGGCTGGCGCCGCCTTTCAGCTTCAGCACGATGGAGGCGGAGGTGCCGGCCGAGTCGTCAGCCAGCAGCTCGCGCTGCGGCAGCACCAGGTGGACGCGCACCGAGTCCACCTCTTCCATGCTGCCGATGGTCATTTGCAGCTCCTCAGTGAGAGCCCGCTGCCAGGTCACCTTCTCCGACAGAGGGGACGTCTGGAAGCGCGTCTTGTCGAACAGCGCGAAGCCGCCGCTCGCGCCGCCGGCGGGAAGGCCCGCGCCGGCCAGTTCCATGCGCGTCTGGTAAAGCACGCTGGCCGGCACGAGGATGGTTTCGCCATCGTCGCCTACCTCGTACTCGACCTTCATTTCACGCAATTTCTGGGTAATGGCCGAGCCTTCGCTGGCCTTGATATTGGTAAACAGCGGCCGGAAATCCGGGCGCTTGGACCACATGTAGGCCAGGGCCAGAATTCCAACGCCCGCCACCAGCCCGGTCATGAGCGCCAGGCGACCGGTTGCGGACAGGGCCGACCAGCGACGGACGAGATCCTGCAAGAAGGAGTCTTGCATTGCGTTCTCCCCTCAGAGTTAAACAGTGGAGCTGGTTTATGCGCGCCCGATTTCAAGCGCTTTCTGCAGCATGGTGCGCGCCTCCATGTACGCCGTCACGTTGGCGTCGAAGGCACGTTGAGCCCCCATCATGTTGACCATTTCGTCGAGGAAGGAGATATCCGGGTACGATACCATGCCGTTCTCATCCGCGAGCGGATGACCCGGCTCATATTTCAGGCGGTGCTGGGCCGGGGTCACCATGGTCTCGGCCGCCACTCCCCTCATTCCGTCGTTCCCGCTCATCAGCATCTGGAACGTGGGGTCTTCGTCGGGGATGGTGTTGAATTCGCTGACGCGAACGTGTCGAGACTGAACTGATTCCTGCCCGGGTTTAGCGGCCACGTGGACCACCGCGATATTCTGTGCGGCCGCTTCCATGCGGCGCTGCTCCGCGCTCATGCCGGTGGCGCTTACGGCCATTGATGCGAAAAGGTTCATCCCTTACCTTCTCCCTTCGTGAATCACCTGGCGGTAGCGGGCAAGCTGCTGCCCCAGCGCCTGGGCGACGGCGGAATATTGCAGCGTGTTGGTGCTCAGCTTCACCATCTGGTCCTGCAGAACCGGCGGTGCGCCGAGGTGCAGCACCGCGAAGTCCCAGACGTCGTTATCCCGCTCCAGCACGCTACTAAGGTGGCCCTCGTCGGTCATCGAAGGCTCCATCTGGAGGTCCGGCTCGGTGATGGTGCTCTGGGCGTCCTGCATCACCCGATTGAAGTCCAGGTCGCGGGCGGTGAAGCCGGCCGTGTTCATGTTGGCCACGTTGTTGGCCAGCAGCTTCTGGCGCTTCTCCAGCCCGTCGAGCGCCATGGTCAGGGTTTTATAAATCTGGCTGTCGGTGACGTGATACATTGCTTAAACCTGCATCCGCATGACTTCTTGATAGGCCTCCAGGGCTTTGTTGCGCACCTGCATCACGGTGGAGAGCGCCAGGCTCGCTTCCTCACTGGCGATCATTACCGCGTGCATGCTGCGCACGTCGCCCAGCGCCAGCTTGCTGGCCGCCGAATCGGCTCTTACTTGCAGGTCGTTGACCTGGTTGACGTATCCTTCGAAGCGCTCGGTAAAACTCGGCTTTTGTCCCGAAAGAGGGATGCTGCCGTCAAACCGGGACCCGATGAACGCGGACGATGAAGAAACCGGATTGAACTGCATCTGGCGACTCACGCTCCCCTCTCGCAGCCCCTTTCATTGACCAGCTTTCCGAAGAACACTTTATAGAATTTTATTCATTTTACAAAATTCTTGAAAGCGCGATAACCACGCGGATAAAAAGATTTTCGCGGACGTCGGAAGTGTTTTGTGCGAGCATCGACAATCCAAGTTTCGGAGCAGAGGATGTGAGGCGCCACCTCGGCGCTAAAAGGGACAGATGAGCAAAGGGAAGGTTCTGGAACGCTTTTCCCCCGGCTGGTTCGCCCGTACGCTGGGCTTCTGGTCGGCGCTCATCATGGCTGGGACGATCGTGGCCAGGGAGGGCTACGACGTGTCGTCCCTCGCCGGCGCCGTGGAACCGGCCTGCTGGGCCTACCTGGTGGCGGCAATGGGCGGCTGGGTGCTGGGCATTGTCCTGGCCCCGGGTCTGCATTCGTGGTACGTGCCGGAGGGATCGGGGAGCGAGGACGGGAGCGCCCTCGTCGACGCCGAGCTGCCCGGCACCATGCCACCGTTGACGGAGTAAAGCGATGTTCGCGTTGTCCTTGACGAATCCCAGGCGGCAGCCGATACACGATAAGATGGGCGAAGAGAAGCACGGCTCGGGGAGGAGGCTCACCGACGTCTCCGACCCCACGGCGCAGCAGGAGCGTCTCCTTGAGGAGTACGCCCCCCTGGTGAAGCACGTGGCCGGGCGCATCGCGATGTTCCTGCCGTCCCACATCCAGATGGAAGACCTGCTGGGCGACGGCATTATCGGGCTTCTGGACGCATTCGAGAAGTTTGACGCCAACCGCAAGGTGCAGTTTAAGACCTACGCGACGCTGCGCATCCGCGGCGCCATCCTGGACGGGCTGCGCCACCTGGACTGGGTGCCCCGCACCGTCCGCCGCCAGGCCCGCGTCGTCGACACGCGCACCGCCGAGCTGACCCAGGCGCTGGGACGCATGCCGAGCCGCCAGGAAGTCGCCGAAAGCCTCAACATGAAGGTCACCGAGATCGACGAGACGATGTCGCAGGTGAGCGGCTCCCACGTGACCTCCCTCGACGACTTGAAGCGCCTTACCAACAATGCCGAGGTGCTGCTCGGAGAGTGCGTCCAGGACAAGTCCCAGGACGTCGAGGTGGAAGTCCAGAAGCGCGAGCGCGCCGCCATCCTGCGCGCCGCCCTCGACGAGCTGAGCGAGCGCGAGCGCCAGGTGCTCTACCTGTATCACTACGAAGGACTGACCTGCAAGGAAGTCGCCGCGGTCCTCGGCGTGTCCGAGCCGCGCGTGTCCCAGCTGCACGGCCGCGGGCTGGCCAAGCTGCGCACCCGCCTGGCGGATAAGAAAGAGTACCTCGTCAGTTGAGCGTCGCGCAGGTCCTCTCCATGGTGCAAGACGCGGTCTGGGTGGCGGTGATGACCTGCACGCCCCTGCTCCTGGTGACCGCCGTCGTGGGCCTCATCGTGGCGCTCCTGCAAGCCGTCACCCAGGTGAACGAGCCCTCGCTGAACTTCATCCCCAAACTGGTTGCCTCCGGGCTGGTGCTGGTGGTGGCCGGCTCGTGGATGCTCCAGGCGCTGGTCGCTTTCGTCTCCCGCATGCTCGACGGCCCGCACGCCACCTGACATGCCCATCGGCACTGAAGCCTCGGTCGCCATCATGCAGACCGCGGGCCTGGTGCTGGCCCGCGTGGGATCGCTTTTCCTGACCGCGCCGGGATTTTCTCAAAAGCAATTGCCGATGCAGGTGCGCGCCGCCTTCACCATGGCCTTCACCTGCATCTTGATATTCACCGTACAGTGGCTCCCCAAGCCGCTCACCGCGTCGCAGCTGGTGGTCAGCATCGTGATGCAGGTCGCGATGGGATTTCTGCAGGGGCTGGCCTTCGCCATCATCCTCGCGGTGGTGGTCGCCGCGGGCGACCTGCTCGACCTGTCGGTGGGATACGCTTTCGCGGCCCTCGTCGACCCGGCCGGCGACACCACGCCGCACGCGATATTCTCGCGCCTGTTCAATATTCTGGCGCTCCTGATCTTCATGGCCGTCGGCGGGCATCTGTGGGTGCTCGGCGCGCTGATCCACAGCATGCAGATGGTGCCGCTCGACGCGACGCAGCCCAACATGAGCCTGCTCGAGCTGGTGATCGTGCAGGGCGCGAACGTGCTGGCCGGCGCGTTTCAAATGGCGGCGCCGGTGCTGGTGTTTCTCGCGCTGATCGACGTGGTCGGCGCGGTGATGTCCAAATCCGTCCCGCAGCTGCAAATCATGACGGTCGCCTTCCCCATCAAGATCTGCGCTGGACTGGTCGCGGTGGCGTGGTTCCTGCCCACGCTGGTGGACGGCCTGACGCGCGCCCTGCAGCATTTCTACAACATCTGGACCGGGTCATAGCCGATGGCGGACGATAAAACCGAAGATGCAAGTCCACATAAATTAGAAGAGGCGCGCAAGAAGGGCCAGATCGCGAAGAGCCAGGATCTGGTCAGCGCCGCCGTGCTGGCGGCCGGCGTGACGGCGACGCTGGTGCTGTCGCGGACCTTGATTTCCAACTGGGTGAGCATTGCCACCTGGGGCGCGGACCGCATCTCTCATCTTGACGGAACGAATTTCCGGGGCACCGCCGGCGAAATCACCATTGCCGCGATTGGGCTGGCGCAGAGCGGCGCGGCGCTCCTCTTCGCGGTGATGGTGACCGCCCTGGGCGTGTCCCTGCTGCAGAGCGGGTTCAATCTATCGGCCGAGCCGCTCATGCCGAAGCTGGAGCGCATCAACCCGCTGGACGGCGTCAAGCGGCTTCTCTCCATGCGCGGCATCCTGGAGAGCCTGAAGATGCTCCTGAAGGCCGTGATCATGCTGACGGTCGGATTTTTCGCCGTAAAGGCGGAGCTCGGCACGCTGCCCGGATTTTCCCTGATGAACGGCGCCACCATCATGGAAAACGCCCTCACCGGCATCACCCACGTGGCGGTCAAGCTGATTCTGGCGGCGGTGGTGGTGGGCGTCGGGGACATGGCGTTCCAGAAATACCAGTTTAAGAAACAGATGCGCATGTCGCGGCAGGAGCTGGTCGACGAGCACAAGATGCTCGAGGGCGACCCGCACGTGAAGGCGCGCCAGCGCAAGCTGCGCCGCCAGCTCTCCAAGCGCAACAAGCTCGACGGCGTCAAGGACGCCCGCGTGGTGGTCACCAACCCGGATCACTATGCCGTGGCGCTCAAGTACAGGGACGGCGGCAGCGAGATCCCGCGGGTGGTGGCCAAGGGCAAGAACTACCGCGCCGAGCGCATCAAGACCCTGGCCCGCAAGCACCAGGTGCGCATCGTGGAATCGCCGCCGCTGGCCCGTTCTCTCTTCAAGATGGTGGAGGTCGGCAAGGCCATCCCGCCCACCCTGTACCTGGCCACCGCCGAGATCCTGATCATGGTCGCGAAGCTGGACCGGAAAATGGCCGGGCTGCCTGAAAATATTCCCGAGCCGGGCGAAAGTGAGCCGCCCGCCCAGGGACAATAGAATCTTCGCAACCTCCATGGGA
>VGFD01000330.1 GCA_016868975.1 Armatimonadota bacterium
TACACCTGCGTGGTGAGCGCGTCGATCAGCTCTCCGGAGCGGGCGTGCGTGAAAAATGACAGGGCGACACCGTGCAGTTGATCGAGTCCTCGCTTGCGGATGTGGTCGAGAATCCGCTCCGTGGCGCGGGTGCCGAACGCCTGGTAGGCAAACGCGAAGAGCGAGCGCGTCCACGCGGCGAGCAGAATGAGCGCCGAAATGCGGTACAAGCGCGCCATCGGGGAGAGTCCGACGCCAAGCAGCGTCTCGTCCACGAAGGCCAGGCCGGTGCGGATGGGGGGGCGTTGGGCGTGGTAATTTCCTGGAGGAAGGGCACGATCAACCCCACGCCGAGCCCCTCGAAGCTTGCCGCCAGCGCCGAGAACACCACCGAGAGCAGCAGGAGGCGGCGCTCGCGCGCCACTTCCTCCAGCACTTCGCGGTACTTTTTCACAGGGATGGTTTCGGGAAGCCCTCGGAAAGGCACCTTCCCGGGCGTGCGCGAATGCGGTGCTCGGATGCGCACGCTGCAGATCGGCATGGAGTGGTTTCCCGAGGAGCCGGGCGGATTGAACCGCTACTACATGGACCTCATCCGCCACCTGCCCGCCTGCGGCGTGGAGGTGCGCGGACTGGTGGCCGGCAGTGATCGCGTCCCCGCCGAGACAGGCGGGCGCGTGCACCCGTTCCCGCGGCACGCTCCACTCGTGCGGCGCCTGCTCGCGCTGCGCAAGATCGCCGCCCAGGAGGTGCGCGGCGCCGACCTGGTGGTGGGACATTTCGCCCCCTACACGCTCCCGTTTCTTCCCCGGCTGGGGCGTCGGCCGCTGGTCGTGCACTTCCACGGCCCGTGGAGCGACGAGACCATACGCGAGGGCGGCCGCTCGCTGGCCAGCCGCGCCAAGGCGTCGGTGGAGCACACGGTCTATCGGCGGGCCGCGGCGTTCGTGGTCCTGTCCCGAGCGTTCGGGGACTTGCTGGCCGAGCGCTATCGGGTCGCGCCGGAAAAGGTGACGGTGATTCCCTCCGGCGTGGAAGTGGAGCGCTTCGACACGACCGTCACGCGCGAGGAAGCGCGCGCGCGGCTGGGATGGCCGTCCGGGGGACGGGTCGTGCTGGCCGTGCGACGCCTCGTGCGCCGCATGGGACTGGAAAACTTGATCGAGGCCATGCGCATCGTCCGCCGGGAAGTGCCCGACGCCGCGGCCTGCATCGCGGGAGCCGGACCCTTGCGCACCGAGCTGGAGGAGCGCATCCGCGGCGCCGGCCTGCAAGATGCGGTGCGCCTGCTGGGCGTCGTGCCGGACGACGACCTGATCATGGCGTATCGGGCGGCGGATTTTACCGTGGTTCCCACCGTGGCGCTGGAGGGTTTCGGCATCATCACCATCGAGTCGCTGGCCTGCGGCCGGCCGGTCCTGGTGACCCCGGTGGGCGGGCTTCCGGAGGCCGTGCGCGGCCTCTCCGCGGACCTGGTGATGGCCTCCAGCGAGGCGACGGATATTGCCGCGGCGATTTCCGCCGCGCTCTGCGGGCCGCTCGCGCTGCCCGACGAGGCCGCATGCCGCCAGTTCGCGCGCGACCGCTACGACTGGCCGGTGATCGCCTCGCGCGTCGCTGAAGTTTATCGGAACGTGTTGAGCGCCGCATGAGCGGCAAAATCCTTTTCGTCGATCAGAGCGGCGGCATGGGCGGCGCGGAAATGGGGCTGCAGGACATCGCCGCGCACTTTCGCGCCCGCTGCAGCGTGCTGCTGCTCAGCGACGGAATTTTTCGAGAGCGGCTGGAGGCGCGCGGCGTCTCCGTACGCGTGCTGGAAATGCCGGCCGCGGTGCGCGGCGTGGCCCGCGAGGGGAAATTCTCGGCGGGGATGAGCGCACTGCCCGGCCTCTTGCGCCCGGTGGCCCGAGGATATTCCCTGGCGCGCGCGCACGACGTGCTCTATGCCAACACGCAGAAAGCGCTGGTGGTCGCTTGCCTGCTGGGCGCCGCGGCCCGTCGGCCGGTAATCTGGCACCTGCGGGATATTCTCAGCCTCGAACATTTCCAATCCTGGCTGATCGCGCTCGCCGCATTTCTGGGAAACCGAGCCTGCGCGCGGGTTATCGCGAATTCGCGGGCCACCGCCGGGTCATTTGTCCGGGCCGGTGGGTGGCCGGATCGGCTGCGCGTCGTGTACAACGGAATCGACGCCAGTGAATTCGAGGTCGCCCCGGCGGAGATTGCGCGCGACGGTAAATTCCTGGTGGGGCTTTTCGGCCGCCTCGCGCCGTGGAAGGGACAGCACGTGCTGCTCGAAGCGCTGGCACTCGCGCCGGATGTCGATGCCATTGTGGTGGGCGACGCGCTTTTCGGCGAAGATGCCTATGCCGCAAAAATCCGCCGCCTCGCGGATCAATCCCGGGTCCGCCTGCTCGGATTCCGCCCGGACGCCTATGCCCTGGTGAGAGCGTGCGATGCGATCGTGCACACCTCGGTGGCGCCGGAGCCCTTCGGACGGGTGGTCGTCGAGGGAATGCTGGCCGGGCGGCCGGTGGTGGCCGCGGCGGCGGGCGGCGTGCCGGAGATCGTGGAAGACGGGGTCAGCGGCCTGCTGGTGCCCCCCGGCGACGCGGCCGCCCTGGCCGCCGCGCTGGGACGGCTTCGTGACGACCCCGCGCTGTGCAAGCGTCTCGGCGAAGCAGGGCGGCGGCATGCGATGGCGCATTTCTCCCTGCGGGCCATGCTGGCCGGCGTGGAATCGGTGGTGGAGGAGGTCCTGCGATGAGGGTCGCGGTGGTGCACGACTGGCTCGTCGTGTACGGCGGCGCGGAGCGCGTGCTGGAATCCATCCTGGACATTTTTCCGGAGGCCGACCTGTTCGCGGTGATCGATTTCGTGCCGCCCGAGCAGCGCGCGTTTCTGCGCGGGAAATCGGCCCAGACCACGGCGATTCAGGGGTTTCCGATGGCGCGCAAGCATTATCGGAAATACCTGCCCTTCATGCCGCTGGCCATCGAGCAGCTCGACTCGTCGGGCTACGACCTGATCATCTCGTCCTGCCACGCGGTGGCCAAGGGCATCATCAGCGGCCCCCACCAGCTGCACGTCTCCTACGTGCACTCCCCCATCCGCTACGCCTGGGACATGCATCACCAGTATTTGCAGGGATCGTCCATGCCGCGCGGCTGGCGCGGTTGGCTGGCGCGCTGGATTCTGCACCGGATTCGCCAGTGGGACGTCACCACGGCCAGCCGGGTCGATGTCTTCGTGGCCAACTCGCGCTTTATCGCGGCGCGCATCAACAAGGTGTACCGCCGGACCGCAACCGTGATCTACCCGCCGGTGGACGACGCCTGGTATGCCATGGGGGGCGCCGAGCGGGAAGACTTCTTCGTGACCGCCTCGCGCATGGTTTCCTACAAGCGCATCGACTTGATCGTCGAGGCATTCTCACAACTGCCCGGACACCGGCTCGTCGTGATCGGCGACGGCCCGGACGAAGCGCGCATCCGAGCGAAAGCGGGCGCCAACGTCTCCTTTCTGGGCCACGCCCCGGCCGAGGTGCTGCGCGACCACGTGCAGAGGGCGCGGGCGTTCGTGTTCGCGGCCGAGGAGGATTTCGGCATCGCGCCGGTCGAGGCGCAGATGTGCGGCACGCCGGTCATCGCGCTGGGCCGCGGCGGCGTCCGTGAAACCGTGGTGGACGGCGAGACCGGGGTGTTCTTTCCCCGCCAGACGGTGTCGGATCTGGTGGACGCCGTGCACCGCTTCGAGCGGGTTGAGGACAATTTCGCGCCCGGCCGCATCCGCGCGCACGCGCTGCAATTCGGCAAAGAGCGCTTCGGCCGGGAATTTTCCGACCTGGTATCGCGCGAGTTGTCCGCGTTCGTGGAAAAAAACGGAATTTCTACCCCGCGCGTGGTCTGATCAGGCGACTACGTGGGCCGGCGCGCAATGGGCTCAATAGAGTACCGCTGAGACGTCGGTTTGCGCGAAGTCATCCCCCTTGAACAACAGGGGCTGAGCCGTGATCTTGGACAGGGCGTAGGCGAAGCAGTCCCCGAAATTCAGTCCCGCCGGATGCCGACCCTTGCCATACTGTGAGTAGGCCCGACGCGCGACGGCAAGGTCATCCGCCCGGAAGGGTCGAGTGTCCGACTTTATGCGTGTCAGCAACAATTCCAGATCATCGATCGCGTCGTGTCCGTAACGAGCCAGCAAGACTATGCTGGTCTCGAACACGGTTGCCGCGGACACGAGCCGTGTAGGATCCGCGTCGATGGCGACAGCCATCCGCTCCCGTTCCGGTTCATTCCCTAGAATTGCCACCAGGGCCGAGGTGTCGATTACCAAGCGCCAGGCAGTCCCCGTGCGTCGTAGCCCAATATCTCTTCGTCACTGCGCTCGTCCAGCACGGGCCGCGCTGCATTGCGCCTCGCGATTCGGGCAATTTCCTCGACGAGACCAGACGGATGCTCGTCGGATAAGCGGGACAGCCGTTCACGCAGCGCCACCACAACGGCCTGGGTAAGCGTCTCTCCAGTCTTCGCCGCGACTTCGCGGGCAAGTCGATCAGCCTCGCTGTCCTTGATGCTCAACGCCACGTCTAGAATCTATCATTTGGTCTAGAATCTGTCAAGACAACCCGACTGAGTGGCGCGCGAAACAAGTAGCTTCGCCTTACGGGACAACGACTGACCCGGGCGTGTCGCGCGACACGATCAAACCGATTTGGGGCTGCGGCAGGTTTCTACCCCGCGCGTGGTCTGATGAGCCGGCCGTCCCGATACTGCTCCATCACGTGGGCCAGCCAGCCGGCCGTGCGGCCCAGCGCGAAGAGCGCCGTGGACGCGCCGGCCGCCAGCTCGCAGGCGCGGGCCAGCGAAACCAGGGCAAAATCGATGTTGGGATGCTCGCCGGCGATCTCGCGTCCGGCCTCAGCCAGCGCGCGAGCGCGACGCACCGCCTTCCCGCCGAGCGCGTCCAGCCCGTCCAGGAGAAAGCGGGCGCGCGGATCCCCGTCGGGATACAGCGGGTGCCCGAAGCCTGCGAGCGGCTCGCCGCGACGCAGCCGACCGGCCAGCACGGCCTTCGCCTCCCCCGGGCGGTCCACCTGATCGAAGAGCCCCTCGACCATCTCGCAGCTGCCTCCGTGGCGCGCGCCCTGCATGGCCGCCAATCCTCCCAGCACGGCCGCATAGGGGCTGGCCGCGGCGGACGCGACGCAGCGGGCGGTGAAGGCGGACACGTTCAGCTCGTGATCCGCGCACAGGATGAGCGCCTGCTCCAGCAGGGGCCCCTGCTCGCATCCCCAGCCGCGGGCCAGCCCCTCCGCGAGGGAGTGGCCGGGCAGGACGCGGAGCGGGCGGCGCTTGCCCGCCGCGCACGAGAAGACGAGCCGCAGCACGCGGGCGCTGGTGCGCAGCACGGCGGGCTCGCGGAGATCGTAGGCGGGAAGGTCGGAGGGCGCGGCGAGGGCCACCGCGGCGGCAAGGCGCTGCAAGACCGGCATCTCGCGGATGGTGTCCCAGGCCGGCGGCTCGGGCGGCGGATCATCAGGCAGCGCCGCGCTGGAATCTCCCGTCCAGAGCAGCGCCACGACCTGCTCAAAGGTGCGCTGCCGGGCCAGCTCCCCGACGTTGACCCCGCGGTAGGACAGCACTCCGTCGCGGATCGACGACACCTGGCTGTCCAGCACCGGAACGCCCCAGTGCAGCGCGTCGCGGGCCGCGCTCTCGGGGTCGCGGCGGACCCGTTGCTTGCGGCTCAGCGCCTCCACGTCCGCGGCGCGGTAGCGGCGGGCCCGACCTCCTCCCTCGCGCTCGGAGTGGATGAGGCCGCGGCTCACGTAGGCGTACAGCGAGTCGAGCCGAATGTTGAGGCGGCGGGCCGCCTCGTCCGCGGAAAGCCATTCCATCACTGCACCCCCAATGGATTGATTACAGAATCAAGATTGACGAAACACGATCAATGAATCCATAATCACATCAATCCATCCACCTGTCAAGGAGCAACCCGATGATTATCGCACCCCCGGGCCTGGCCGACGTGGTCGTCACTTCCACCGTCTTGAGCGACGTGGACGGCGAAAACGGGCGACTCGTCATCCGCGGCCTGCCGGTCGAAGCGGTGGCCGGCCGCATCCCCTTCGAGGAAATGGCGGCCCGCCTCTGGGAAGGCTTCGCCGAGATCGACGACCCGCGCCGCGCCCTGGGAGACGGCCGAGCGTACGCCTTCGGCCGTCTCGCGAAGATCTTTCCG
>VGFD01000331.1 GCA_016868975.1 Armatimonadota bacterium
TCGCTGCACGCGAAGGCGATGAACAGCGTCTTGCCATCGGTGGCCATGCGCACGGCGGTGCGGCGGGTCGCCGGTGAACCGCTCGAAGTGGTGTCGAGCAGAAACGCGGGGACGTTCTTCCAGGCCGGATCGCTCAAGCCGCCGTCCACGCGGGGGACTATTCCGGGCGGGAAGCGGCGCAGCGTCGCCTGCGGGGGCGGCGTATAATCCGCAATGATCGGCAGGGGCGGCGGCGTGGCCGGCTGGTAGGGCAGCGGAGATTCGTGAAATTGACGGATGATTTCCAGTTCCTCCGCGCGGGCGTTCAGCCAGAGCGCCTCTCGGGCCGGGTCGCCGACCGGTATTCGCAGGGCACCGGGCTGGAGCGCCGTGCCAGAGGCGCCCAGCGGGCTGGCCGGGCCAATGCGCTGCGGATCCGCCGCCTGGTGGACGAGTTTTCCGGCGGCATCAGCCAGATTTCTGAAGGGGACCTGGGCCGGTTTCGGAAACGCCTTGTTGATAAGGAACTGCTCGAAATAAGGCGTCATCACGGAGTATGAAAAGAGCACCGTGCCCAGCATCCCCTGGGCGCGCGCGGCGAGCACCTGCTCGATCAGCACGTCATGCGAAAAGAGCCGGTTCTTGATCTCGTTCACGCCGACTCCGGGAAGGAGCACCGTATGGCGGGTGACACCCAGTTGAACGTAGCGCGCCAGGAGCCGCGCAAAGCCGTCCGTCTGATCGCGGTAGAGCATCGGCGTGACGAAATCCAGCCAGCGGTTGGTCACCCACAGCGTCCAATCCTGGCCGAAATAGCGCCGCGCGTTGTCCGGATCAGGGTACACCGCGGCCGACAGCACCACGCCGGCGCGGCGTCCCTTCACGCGCATGGCGGCCTCGCCGATCAACGAATTGATGAGATTTTCGCGCCACGCTTCCCAGTTGGCAAATGCAGCCGTGAACGGCTCGATGGTGATCGGATCCACGCCGCTGCCGCGGCGATATTCCTGGCGGCAATGGTCGCAAAAACAGTAGGGCGGCGGAGCGCCCTTCACCAGCGTCTTGTCGTAGCGGATGTAATCCAGGTGAATTCCGTCCAGCGGGTAGCGGGCGACCAGCTCCTCCATCATCCCCAGCAGAAAGCCGCGCACTTCCGGGCGCGAGGGACAAAGCCAGTAGTACGAAGAGCCCGGAGACACGGCGCGGCCTTCCTTGTTCAGCGCCGTCCACTCCGGGTGAAGCGCCAGGATCGGCCCGCCCGGCCGCGGATCGTTCTCCCGCCAGCGGGACTGCTTCATTACCCAGATCCAGGCGTGCACCTCGATCCCCAGGCGGTGCGCCTCCTCGATGAGGGGCTGGAGCACGTCCACGCCGGCGAAGCGCGGATCTTGCTGGGTAAGCGAGCTGGGATACAGCGCCGCGCCTTCGTAAGTGACTTCCACGAGAAGGAAGTTGAAGTGGCAGCGGGCCAGCGAGCGCACCACCTTGCGCACCCCCTCCGGATCGCGCGGCAGCGTCTTCATCTCGATCCAGATGCCGCGGCCCTCGACGACGGGCGCAATGGGCGCCTGCGCCTCCGCGTGAGGCGGCGGGATGACCGTGGTGGGCAACGGCTGCGGGGGATAGGACGGAGTCGGATATGGGCCCGGCGAGTAGGGGTTCCCATCCTCAGGGCCCGCGGCGGCGATTCCACAGAAGCCCGCCAGCAGGACCACCAGAAGAAGGCCCGCGGCGATGAGGCGCCGGGCCGAGGAGGCGAACATTCATCCAGAATTGGCGACGAACCCGCCGTGTCCTCCCCGAGCGTGTTCCCAAACACGCGCCAAGACGATGAAAGAGGCTGCGCAGCGAGCCGTCAAGACGGGGCTGAGCCGACCCCTGCCTGATCCTGAAAATAGAGGAAAAACGGGGGTTCCGGAGCCAATAAAGGGCTGGCCCCAAGTCGGTTTGATCGTGTCGCGCGCCACGTCCGGGTCAGTCGTTGTCCCGTAAGGCGAAGATACTTGTGTCGCGCGCCACTAAGAAAATGGAGCATTGAGATGTTTCTCTCCCGGGCAATCGGCTGCGGCCTGCTGGCCGCCACTCTGTTCGGTGGCGCGGCTTTTGCCGATCCGCCGATTCGCGACGTGGTCACGCCCGCCGCCCCCACGAAGGCGACGCCCGCACCCGCCGTCACCGGCTCCCTGCCGCCGGTCGTGGGCAAGAACATTACGCACGTGGTGAAGCCCGGCGAGGATCTGTACGCCCTCGGCCTGCACTACAAACTGGCCATCGAGCACTTTCAATGGGCCAACAACACCACCGCGCTGTCGATCCCGCCGGGACGCAAGATCATTGTGCCCAACCAGCACATCCTCCCCGCCATGCTCAAGGACGGGCTCGTCATCAACCTCCCCGAGCGTGGCGTGTACCTGTTCAAGAACGGCGAGGCGGTCGCGTTCTATCCCTGCGCGATCGGGATGGGCGGGCGGTTTGCGACGCCGGTGGGCGACTGCAAGATCATCTCGCGCCAGATGTACCCCACCTGGAGCCCGCCGGACTGGGCGGGAATCAAGGAGCCGGTGCCGCCGGGTCCCAATAATCCGCTCGGGGATCGCTGGATCGGGCTGTCGATGGACGGCGTGGGGTTGCACGGCACTCTGGACCCGATGTCCATCGGGCAGAACGCGTCGCATGGCTGCATGCGCATGTATCCGCACGTGATCCGAGAATTGTTCGATCGCGTGAAGGTCGGGTGGCCGGTGAAGGTCATGTACGACACGGTCAAGGTCGGAATCTCTCCGGAGGATCGCAAAATCTACGTGCAGGTGTACCCGGATGTCTACGGTCGCGTGCCGGACCCGCTGGCCGTGCTCAAGGAGAAGCTGGCCCGCAGCGGCCTGCTGGATCTCGTCGACGAGGCGCGCCTGAAAACGTTGCTGGCCAACAAATCCGCGCTGCCTCAGTTGGTGCTGGGGGACGACATCCGCATCAAAGTCAACGGGGAGCCGGTGACGACTTCCCTGGCGCCATTTATGAAAGAAGGCCAGATCTGGGCCTCCAGCGATTTTCTGAAAGCGCTCGGCGCGGAGATGTCGTTTTCGGCGGCCGAGAAAAGTCTGGTGATCACCCGTGACGGCCAGGAAGTCCACTTCCAGGTGGGTGCTGACGGCGGCGAGTACACGCCTCGCCTCTGGAACGGAAAGTCGGTGCTGCCGGTGAAGCCGGTGCTCACCGCCCTCAATCTGGATTTCAAGTATCTCCCGGAGCACAAGACGCTGCTCATTTACTGCGCCGATGTGAACGCGAGCATCTGATGCAGAAAATCCTCGTCGTCGATGACGAAGAGAGCATGCTCGACGTCATCCGCTACAGCCTGGAAAAAGCCGGCTACCAGGTGTGCGCGGCCGCCGATGGCGAGGAGGCGCTGCGGGTGGCCCGCGAGCAGAAACCGGACCTGGTGGTCCTCGACATCATGCTCCCGCGGCTGGACGGATATGAGGTCTGCAAGATCATGTGCGTGGAGATGGGCATGCCCATCATCATGCTCACCGCCAAGGACGATGAGATCGACAAGGTGGTCGGCCTGGAGGTCGGCGCCGACGACTACCTGACCAAGCCCTTTTCGCCGCGCGAGCTGGTGGCCCGGGTGCGCGCCCACCTGCGCCGCAAGATGCGCAGCTCGGCGACGCCGCCGGCAAACGAGATGCGCTTTGGAGACCTCGGCGTGAATTTCGACCGCCGCGAGGTGCATCTGCAGGCGCGCAAGGTCGACCTGACGCCGCGAGAATTCGACGTGCTCAGCCACCTCGTGCAGAACGTGAACCGCGTCGTGACCCGCGAGAGCCTGCTCAACAAAGTGTGGGGCTACGACTACTACGGTGAGGATCGCATCGTCAACGTGACCATTGCGCGCCTGCGCGAGAAAATTGAAGCCGATCCGGCGCACCCGCGTTACATCATCACGGTGCGCGGCGCGGGATATCTGTTTCAGAAACCCGACGATTGATGTTCTTCAAGCGGATCGCCTGGCAGCTCACCTCCAGCTACATCGTGGTGATCCTCTTCTCCATGGGTATCCTGGGCTTCTACATGTTGGAAGCGCTCAATCAGCGATTTGAAAATGATCTGAAGGACAATCTCCGTCGCCAGGCGCACCTGCTGGCCAGCGCGTGGTCCTCGTACCTGGAGGAAGGGCCGCTGACCGCGCGCGCCCGCAAACACCTGGACGCGCTGGCGAGCGGCCTGCAGTGGCAGAACGGAAGCCGCCTGCGGGTGTTCGACGGCAAGCGCAGGTTGGTGCTCGACACTGGCGCGCCCGAGGAGCCGACGCTGCGGAATCTGCCCGACATCGGCATGGCGCTCAAGGGGGACGAGCGCCTGGGCATCATGCCGGACGAAAATGACCCGGACATGTACGTGGCTTTTCCCATCCGGGTACGACGCCCCGACCCGCGCCAGCCGAGCGGAATTCAAGACAGCGTGCAAGGCGTCGTGTACGTGAACCGCTCCACCGCGTACTTGCGTCCCATCATGCAGCGTTTGCGCGGGATGTTTCTGGTGGGCACGTTTATCTCGCTGTTGTTCTCCGGCACATTGTCGCTGTTTTTGTCACACGGGATGACCTATCCCATCCGCGCCGTCACCAAGGCCGCCGACAAAATGGCGGCCGGCGATCTCGCCGTTCAGGTACCGGCCTTTGGAAACAACGAAATCGGCGAGTTGGGCGAGCGCTTCAATTTCATGGCGCGCCAGCTGCGGGTCTCCACCGGAATGCTGGCGGCGGAAAAGAGAAAGCTGGACGTGGTGCTGTCCCACATGGCGGACGGCGTGATCATGATGGAGCCGTCCGGCACGGTAGTGGTTTCCAACCCGGTGGCGGATGAAATGCTGACGTTTCCCTCGCTGGACGACGAGTCGCATCCGCTGCACAATCTGCGCGGCGGCATGCGGCGCTGCTTGCAGACCGGGCAGGAGGCGCAGAACGAGATCGCGCTGTCCGGCGGCAAGGTGGCTCGGGTGGTGTATTCGCCGGTGCGCTCGGCGCGCGGTGAGATTCTGGGCTGCGTGATTATTTTGCACGACATTACCGAGCTGCAGCGCTTGAGCGAGCTGAAGACGGAATTCGTCTCCAACGTGTCGCACGAGCTGAAAACCCCGCTGGCCTCGGTGAAAGCGCTGGCGGAAGTCCTGCGCGACGGCGCGGTGCACGAGCCGGAGGGCGAGAAATTCCTGCGCTCCATCGGCCGCGAAGTGGATCGCATGACCCGACTGGTGATGGACCTGCTCAATCTCTCCAAGATCGAGGCCGGCGTCGTCAAAATGGAGGTCTGCCCGTTCGACCTGGCGGCCCTGGCGCGGGATGCCGCGTCCAATTTTGCCGCTCGTGGCGGGGGGCAACGGCCTCCCATCCAGGTCACGGCCGAAGGCTCGGTGTGGGCGCTTGGGGATCCGGATCGGGTCGAGCAGGTGCTGGTCAACCTGCTCGACAACGCCGTGCGCTACTCGCCCTCGGATTCGGCGATCGAGGTGCGGGTACGCGCTGTGGGCGGCGCCAGCCAGGTGGACGTGCAGGACCACGGGATTGGAATTCCGCCCGCGGAATTGTCGCGGATTTTCGAAAGGTTCTACCGGGTCGACAAAGCCCGCAGCCGCGATCAGGGCGGGACCGGTCTGGGCTTATCCATCGCCCGCCAGATCATGGAGCGCCTCCACGGCCGCATCTGGGCGGAGAGCGACGGGAGCGGCAGCACGTTCTCGTTCACCCTCCCCGCGGTGCCGTCGGACGAAGTGCCCGCGCCGACGGAGGAAATCTTAGAACCGCATGAGCGCTGATATTGTCGTAGCGTTTGACTTTGACGGCGTCGTCTGGGACAGCGTGGACGAGGCCTTTGAAATGGCGTATCGCGCGTGGCGCGACATGCACGGCGCGCCTTCCGCGCCGAAGGACCGTCTGCGCGAATTGTTCCGCGCGGCGCGCTGGCAGGCGAAGGATGGGCACGATTTCTACGTCATCATGGCCGCCCTGTCCCAGGATCCCCCGCGGGACCTGGCCGAGATGCCGTTGGCGGATTTTGACGCGCTGCGCGAAGGGCTGGATGCGGACGCGGAGCACTTCGTGAATGATTTCTACGAGCATCGCCGGCAGATGCGCACCAATGATTTCGCCGGCTGGATGGCGCTGCAGCGACCGTTTCCCGGGGTGGCTGAGCAGATGCGGCGCATCCGCGAGCAGGCACTTGGCGTGGCGGTGGCCA
>VGFD01000332.1 GCA_016868975.1 Armatimonadota bacterium
CAGATCTGGCGGAACCCCGTGGTGCTGTCGAACAGGTAGGAGGCCGCGAGCCTGTCCAGAAATCCGCGCACCAAGTGTTTCGATGCGCCCGGGGTGAGCGGGTTGGGGACCAGCGCCCGCCAGTCCACCATTTGCAGCCAGGCGCGGTCGAGCTGCGGGCCGGGATGGAAGCGGCTGTGAGGCCGCAGCGCCATCAGCGACGAGTCGCGCAGCACGCCCTTCTCGTCGCGCTCGAGAAGCCGCGTGGTGACGTCGAGGGTGAGCGCATCGGCCGGGGGCGTGCTGGCGTAGCGCGCGCCCGCCGCGCCCATGGCAGGGACCTGGGCGGTGCGCGCCTCGGCGGGAAGAGCGTCCCAGCGCGCCAGGGCGGCGGCGAAGACCTCCCGCACGGCCTTCATGTCGTCACAGGCGCCGGCGAATCCGAGGACGGTGCCCGACGCGGTCAGCAGAAAAATCCCCTGGCGGCCGGCCGATTTCGGGCCCGGGCCGCCCACCTGCGGGAGGAGCGCGCGGAGGAAATTCCCCTCGTCGTCCTGGCGCATGCTGACCGCGAAGTTGTCCTGCGCCACCGGGACGGTGCGCTCGCGGGCCGTGGCCACGATGTCCGCCTCGGCGAAGGTGAGCGCACGGCTCACCAGTCCGTTGCCTCAGGTGAAGCCCATGGGATGGCCGTCCATCACCCAGAGCAGGATGGGCTTGCGCTCCCGGGCCGCGGCCTGGCGGGCCTCCCACAGGCTGACGCGCCAGGGGATCTGACGCCACACGTTCTCCGCCGCGGTCTGGCGCACCACGGCGGCGATTGCCTCAACGTCGAAGGGGGCAGCGACGTCCTGAGCCCTGGGGGAGATGGCGGACAGGCCCCACTGTCGCCAGATACCCACCGCCGCCAGCAGGAGGACCAGAAGCGTCAAGCAGACTTTCAGGCGGCCCACGCCCCATTGTATAGCACACATGAGGAAGTCCGATCCAGGGGGAAGCCCCCGGGGGTGGCGCGCGGTCTCTACTTGCTGCTATAAGTTTGGGTGTTTGAAAGGAGAGCGAATGAAAAAGTCCACGCTCATCATCGTGACCGTATTGTGCCTGGGACTTGGATCGGGCACCGCCTGCCAGAACCAGCAGCCGACCCCGGCCGGTCCCTCGGTGACGGCCGCGGCAACCGAGGCGCCGCTGGCCGCGCAGCCCGAGCCGCCCGGGCCCGGCGCGCCGCCCATGAGCGGGGAGGGACAGTCTGGGCCAGCGCTGGACGCCTCAAAGCCGGCGCCGGACTTTGCCCTGAAGTCGATTTCCGGGGAGAGCCTTCACCTCGCGGATCTCTTGAAAAAGGGGCCGGTGTTGCTGGTCTTCTACAAGGTGGAGTGCCCCACCAGCGCGGTCGCGCTTCCCAAGTACGAGACCTTCCAGAAGGCATACCAGGGAAAAGGTGGCTTTTCGGTGGTCGGCATCGTGCAGAATACCACCCCGGAAATTGCCGCTTACGTAAAGCAAAACAACCTTACCTTCCCACACGCCGAGGACGTCGGGTACAGCGTGTCCAGAGCGTACGGAATCCGCAACACGCCCACGCTGGTGCTGCTCGACAATGACGGCAAGGCGGTCAACACCGTGGCCGGCTGGAACCGCGCGCAAAGCAACGCGGTGTCAAAGGCGGTGGCCGGAATGACCGGCGCCCCCTACCAGGACATCTCCACGGAAAGTGACGGGCTGCCGGGCTTCCGCCCTGGTTGAGGCTCGAAAAGCTAGCGGGCCGGTCGGCCTGAGGCTGAGGGGAGACGGTTGTTGCCGCTCCCCTATTTGTTTACCGCCTGTCCGGCGACAGGCTCCCAGTGCGCGCGCAGGCCAGCGCATAGCGCTCGCGCGCGCCGGCGTCGTCGGGGGCGTATTCCAGATATTGCTCCCAGTGCGCCACGGCACGCGCGTCGTCTTTTTCCTGCTCGCAGATCTCGGCCAGCCGGCGGTGCGCGATGATGAGCTCCGGGTCGATCCGCAGGCTCTGCTCAAACTCGGCGCGGGCCTGCGCCAGCCTGCCCTCGTCGGCGAACACGCTGCCCAGGTTGTAGGGGCCCCAGGGATCGTCGGGCTCGATTTCCTTGGCGCGCCCGAAATACTCGGCCGCGCGTCCCCACTGCCCTTTTTTTCGCAAGATGTGCCCGGCCCCCACGAAGGCCCGCGCCGCGTCGGGATTCAGCTCGATGGCCCGCTTGTAATGGGTGAGCGCGTCGTCCTGCTGGCCGCTCTCGGCCAGCGCCACGCCCATCTGCAAGTGGGCGTCCGCATAGTCGCTGTCGATTTCCAGCGCCTCTTTGAACAGCTTGCGGGCGCCCTCCAGATCATTTTTGCGGTACAGCATCATGCCCAGCCCCAGGCAGGCGGACGGATCGTTCGGGGCGGCGTCGCGGGCCTGCTGGTAGCAGCGCTGGGCGCCGTCGAGATCCTCGCGTGCGATGTGGACCAGGGCGAGATTCTTCCAGACGTCACAATCCCGCGAGTTGATTTCCAGCGCCCGCTCGTAGGCGGCCTGCGCGCGATCCAGGTCTCCCTGCTGCTGGTACGCCACCCCCAGGTTGTTGTGCGCGATGGCGTAGCCGGGATTGATTTCCACGGCGCGCCCGTAGAATTTCACCGCGTCCTCGTGCTGCCCCCACTCTGAGTAGGCCAGGGCGAGGTTGTTGGAGGCGCCCACGTGATTGGGATCCTTTTCCAGGGCGCGCTGGTAATGGTGGATTGCCATGCGGGAGTCGCCCTTGCGGTTGTGCGCTACCCCCAGGTTGAAGTGCAGATCGGCGCTTTCCGGCAAATATTGCAGCGCGCGGTTGTAGGCATCGACCGCCTTCTGCGGATCGCCCTTCTCTTCCCAGGCGGCGCCCAGCCCGACCAGCGCGCGCACGTGATCCGGCTGCAACTCCGCGGCGCGCGTGTAGTGGTGGATGGCGTCCGCCAGCTCGCGTTTCTGGTGGTACAGCAAACCCACCGACCAGTGCAGATCGGAATTGTTGGGCGCGTCGCGGAGCGCCTGCTTGTAATGCTCCAGCGACTTGTCGAGATCGCCCTTGCGGTGCCACGCCTCACCGAGGAGCGCGTGCGCCCAGCGGTTGTCCTTGTCCAGGCGCAGCGCCTGCTCGAAATACTTGATCGCCCGATCGGTGTCGCCGTCCGCGTGATAATAGCTGCCCAGCTCGTAGCACAGCCAGCCGAAGCGGGGATCGGCGTCCAGCGCCTTTTCGTAGCAGGCAACCGCCTCCGCGGTGTTGCCATGCTGATCGTGGATGAGACCGGCGCTGTAGTGCGCCAGGCCGTTGTTCGGATCCACCGCCACCGCCTGCTCGAAGCAGGCCATCGCCTCGTCCCAGCGCTCCTGCTGCACAAGCAGGTCGCCCAGGGACAGCCAGGCCGGCAGGTAGCGCGGGTCAACCTCCGCGGTGTGTTGAAATGCCCGCTCCGCGTTGGCGAGATCACCGGTCGCCATGAAAAGGCCGGCAATCGCGTAGTGCGCGCGGGTAAACTCGGGATCTTTCTCGGCGGCGGCGCGCAGCCAGCGGTAGGCCTCGTCCAGATCCCCGGCCTCCCGTGAAAGGACGCCGAGGTTGAAAAACGCTTCCGCATACTCCGGATCCGCCGTCACCGCCTGCTCGAAGGCGTGCCGCGCCTGCGCGATTTCTGAGTTTCTTTGCAGCGCGTCTTCCAGGGTTGCGGCATGCATGGAGAGCGCGACGCCGAGATCGCACCACGCGATGGCGAACGCCGAATCCGCCTCGACCGCCTTCTGCAGGTAGGCGATGGCCTTTTCCGGCTGCCCCTGGCGGTCGTACAGGAGCGCGGTGTGATAGAACACCTTCGCGTCGTTGGGCTTTACTTCACCGGCCTTCTCGAGATAATAGACCGCGGTCTCACGGTTGCCCAGGCGCTCCCACAGATGGCCCAACTGCAGGTAAAGGGTCGCGGTGACCCTGGCCGTCTCCAGCGCTTTCTCCAGGGTTTTCACGGCGCCCTCGAGATCCCCCATGCACTCCTGGATGGCGGCCAGGTTGAGCCACGCTTCTATATTTTTCGGATAGTGCTTGAGCTCTTCGCGATAGGAGCGTGCCGCGGCGGCGAAATCCCCGCGCCGGGTGAGCGCGACGGCGAGGTTGAAGTGGAGCCACTCCAGGCGGTTGTCGATTTCCGCCGCCTGGTCGTAGCAGCTGATGGCGTCGTCGGGCTCGTGACGCTTGCTGTGCACGGTCCCCAGGTTGAAAT
Organism: Armatimonadota bacterium; assembly: GCA_016868975.1. Classification (GTDB taxonomy): domain Bacteria; phylum Vulcanimicrobiota; class Xenobia; order RGZZ01; family RGZZ01; genus VGFD01. The sequence continues at coordinate 4,234 of VGFD01000332.1, forward strand.
AGGTGCGCGCGTTGTTGGGCTCGATCTCGAGCGCCTTGCGGTAGGCCTGGATGGCCCGCTCGGTGTCCCCGATCTGGTCGTACAGGGTGCCAAGCTGCGAATGCGCGCGGGCCGCCGCGGGATCGAGCTCGACGGCCCGGGCAAGGGCTTGCATGGCCTCGTCGCGCTCGTCGCGCTGGGCGAGCGCGGCGCCCAGGTTGTACCACGCCTGGCTGTGCTCGTCGTCGATGACCACCGTGCGGCGGAACCAGCGGATGGCGGCGTCCAGGCGGCCCAGGCGCTCCACGCACAGGCCGGCGCCAAAGGCGGCCTGCGGGTTGCGCGGATCCAGCTCGGCGGAGCGCTCAAGGTAAAGCGCCGCCTTCTCGAAATCCGAGCGCTCCTGGTAGAGCGCGCCCAGGTTGTAATAGGCCAGCGCGAAGTCGGGATCCCAGTGGATGGCCTTCTCATAGTGGGAAATGGCCCGCTTCGCGTCCCCGCTCTCGCTGGCCACGAAGCCCAGGTTGTAGTGGGCCCACTTCAGGCCGGGATCGATCTCGAGCGCGCGGGTGCACGCCTCCATGGCCTGCTCGCGGTAGGCGGGGCCCAGCCACGAGCAGGTGAAGCCGACCGCGTAGTGCCACAGCGCGTTGTCCGGCTGCGCCTGGGCCTGCTGCTGGTAGGTCTCCAGCGCTTCCTGCGTGCAGCCCATGTCCTTCAGGGCGCGGATGTGGTGGCGGATGACCTCCACGTGGTTGGGATAGCTGCGCATCAGCTGTCCCATCAGGGAAAGCGCGTCGGCCGGGCGATTGCGCCGCAGGAGCTGGCGGACTTCGGCCAGGGTGCGCTCGGGCTCGGTCAGGGGCGCGTCAGAAAGATCCTGGGAGAGCATGGGGGTGGATAATTCGGGGATGGGAATGCCGATCCTTCGGCGCGACGGGCGCTGCCGTCAGATGTTCACACGGCGGCCATCTGGCGTTCACTTCCCGGCAACAATTCCGCGGTACGCTGGGGCGCGGTCGCGGGGAGAGTCCTCAGGCGGATACATGAGGAGGACTCTCACAATGGAATACTTGATTCCCGAGGGGGAAGAGGCCCCCCAGGTCGCCGAGAGCTGGATCGCGCGGCACCGCGCCGCGCTGCTGGTAGGACTGGCCGCCGTGGTGCTGCTGGCCGGCGCGATCGCGTACCCGTGGATCGCGGCCGGAATTCCCGACTCGCGGCCCGTGATGAAGGCCGTGCCGGGCGGCTCCGCGACGCCTCTGACGCGCGCCGCGAAGCCATTGCCGACACCGACGACGGCGCCGCTGGGGGTCAAGAAGCCGCCCCCGACCGATTCGCGGACCACGGCGCGCCAGGAGTTCGTGTGGGTGCACGTGTGCGGCGCCGTGCGGCGGGCCGGCGTGGTGCGCCTGCCGGCGGGCGCGCGAGCGTTCGACGCGGTGCGCGCGGCGGGCGGCCTGCAGGACGGCGCGGATCTAGACCGGGTCAACCTCGCGCGGCGGGTGACGGACGAATCGATGCTGCTGGTGCCCTGGCGCGGCTCACCCCCACCCGCGGAGGAGCGGCCCGCCATCGAGTCCGCTCCCCTGGACTTGAACGAGGCCGACGAGGGGATGTTCGCGGCGCTGCCGGGCATCGGCCCCACGCTGGCTCGCGCCATTGTGGCCGATCGGCGCAAGCGCGGTCCGTTCCGCGTGGTGGCCGACCTGGGGCGGGTGGCGGGCATCGGGCCGCGCCTGCTGTCGCGCCTGACGCCCCTGGTGACCGTTGCGGGCGTGGCCGCTGAGCCGTCGGAGCCGGAACCGGTGGAGGGCGCCCTCCAGCCATCATCGAACTGAAGCCACATGGCATCCGGGCGACATCCCGACGACGAAGAAGAAGACGCCGCCGCGCTGTACCTGCTCCGCATGCAGGGTGGGGACGCGGGCACGCCAGCCCCGCCTTCACCGCTGCGGGACGCGCGCTCCGGGCGGCTGATCTCGGGAGGGCCCCGGAC
>VGFD01000333.1 GCA_016868975.1 Armatimonadota bacterium
AGTACCGCAGCCGCGCGGGTCTGCACCTGGGCTACGACATTGCCATGCCGGCCGGCTCGCCCGCGGTCACCGGCTGGGGCGGCACCGTGGTGAGCGTCGCCCAGTGGACTGGCGCCGAGCACGGCGTCACCATCCTGCATCCCAGCGGCTACGAGACCACCTACGGCCACCTGCGCCCCTCCGTGGAAGTCGGCCAGCAGGTCCGCATGGGAGAAGTCGTGGGCTACGTCGCGCGCGATCACGTGGACGTGAAGATGCGTGGTCCCGACGGGCTGTACTTTGATTTCGGCAACGGCACGCCGGGGATTGCCGGCCCGCTCCCCGCTATCCCGACATGGCTCACCAAAGAGGAATTGCTGCGTCAGTACCTGACCGCCCAGTACACCGTCGCCGACTACAAGGACCAGGCCGACCTCGCCCTGTCCGCCCAGCGCCGCGCCCAGTCCGAGCTCGACCGGGAGCGCAAGGCGGTGAAGGCGGCCCGCACCGACGTTCCTCAGCTGGAGAAATATTACGTCGACGGCCTTATCGCCCGCGTGGATCTCGAAGCGGCGCGCAAGCGGGTGGGGCAGGGCGGCACGCGCGTGAGCCAGATGCAGCGCCGGGTCCGCACCCTTGGAGAGGACCTCGGCCGCGCGCGGATGCTGTTGGGGCAGGCTCGCGCGCGCCTGGAGTCGACCCGTGCCTCGTTGCGCGCGATGGGCGTGACTGTGTCCGAGATCCAGAGCGCGATGCGGCGCATGACCAAGCAAGGCGTGGCCGATGCCGCGCGCCTGAAGGCGCTGCAGAAGAAGACGCTGGCCCGCCACGCCGCCCAGAAGAAGCACAACCAGAAGGCGCTGGCCGAGGCGAAGGTCCAGGTGCAGCGCATGGATCGTCTCTACGAGCAGGGCGCGGTTTCGCGCGAGGAGCGTGACAACGCCCGCCGCCGCTTCGAGGAGCTGGGTGGCGAGCCGACCTCGGCGCGCGCGGTCGACACCCGGATGGGCTCTCCAGAGGAGATGCCCGGAGCCGAGAAGAATTAACGGCGGCTTTTCGCGGAGCACGTAATTACGCCCGGGAACACCGATGAGGCCGTCCGAATGAATTCGAATTCCTGCCGCTGCCGCGTGGTGATCGCCAGCGATCACGGTGGCTTCGAGATGAAACAGGGGCTCGTGTCCTACCTGCAAAAGGAGGGCTACGACGTTCTCGACTACGGCGTCGCCACTCCGGAGGCGGTGGACTATCCCGACATGGCTCACCTCGTGGCTCAGTGCGTGGCCAGCGACGCCAACACCCTGGGGATCATCGTCGACGGCGCCGGCATCGGCAGCGCCATCACCGCCAACAAGGTCCCCGGCGTGCGCGCCGCAGCCTGCTACGACACGTTCTGCGCGCGCAACAGCCGGGAGCACAACAACGCGAACGTGCTCACGCTGGGTGGACGGGTGACCGGCCAGGGGCTCGCCGAGCAGATCGTCCATACCTGGCTGAACACGCCTTACGCGGGGGGGCGTCATCAGCGCCGGGTGGACAAGATGCTGGCCGTGGAATCCCGGTACTTAAAGTAATGTTCATGGGACGCGTTATCGGCAAGGTCGTGATGACCGTGAAGGACGAGTCGCTGGAAGGTGCCCGCTTCCTCATCGTGCAGCCCTTCAACCACGACGGGACGCTGCCCGGCCCCCCGCTGGTCGCCATCGACGTGGTGCAGTCCGGGCCCGGCGACACCGTGTACCTCGTGAAGGGACGCGAGGCGTCCATGCCGTGGATCAATCCGCACTGTCCCGTCGACGCATGCATCGTCGGGATCATCGATCAATTTCACCTCGACGATGGCGGGGTGACTCCCCCCGGATCCACCGGTGCAGTTGCATGACCATCGGAAAAGTCGTGGGCAACCTGTGGTCCACCATCCAGGAGCCCAACTTTGCCGGCACCAAGCTGCTTATCGTGCAGCCGCTGGACATCGCCACCCGCCAGCCGACCGGCAACACCATCGTGGCGGTCGACGTGGCGCAGGCGGGGCCCGGCGACATCGTCCTCATCGTGTACGAGGGCAGCAGCAGCCGCCTCTCGCTGAACAACGAGCGCACCCCGTGCGAAGCCATTATCGCCGGCATTGTCGATCGCATCGACGTGCCGGCCTAGGAGCACAATATGGAAATTGAAAACCTCGTCGAGCGCATCACGCGCGAAGTCATGGCGTCGCTGGGCGGGGCCCCGACCCCCGCCAGCGCGCCCGCGCCGGTTTCCGGGCGTCCCCTCGTCGTGTTCGCCGGCGACGCCAACGAATTGCGCTGCTTTGTGAGCGACGTAGGCCTGTCGCCGCAGAATGCCATCCTCGCCCTGCCCCGCGATTCCCGAGTAAGGCGCAGCGAGGCCGAGGACCTCAAGTTTTCCCGGGTGGTGTACATGGACGAGGCGCAGCACCCGGTGGAGCTGGTCCACGAGGCGGATCGCCTGATGGTGCCCGTGTACCGCTTCAATCAGCTCGCCAACCTCGCCGGTCTGTGCGATTCGTGCTGGGACGTGCGGCTCATCCTGAAGGCGCTCACCGAGAAGCGATCCGTGCAGCTTCTCCTCGGCCAGCTGGAGACCGCGTCGCCCTTCCAGAGCAAGATCGACTCCTACGTCAGGGAGATCCGCGGCTACGGCATCGAGGTCGTGCAGAACCCCCAGAGCGGCGGCGGCGGACTCGGCCCCGCGCCCAGGGGCGCCGTGCTCCATGCGGAGCCGGGCCACCAGCACAAGGACGGGCAGTCGCACAGCCCCTGCCAGCTCAAGGCGGTGGGCGAGTGCGCCGGCCTCGGTCACTGCTCACAGCACCTCCCCGAGCGCGTGGGGATCATCGTGGAGCAGGGCGCCGACCGCGTCTCCTCCTCGCCCGGCGGCGGCGTGGTGGCAGCCGACACGGCGCCCTTCATCGACCACACGCTGCTCAAGCCGGACGCCACCCGAGAGGAAGTCCTCAAGCTTTGCGACGAGGCGCGCCAGCACAGCTTCGCGTCGGTGTGCGTCAATCCCGGCTTCGTGGCGCTCGCCGCGGACGCGCTCCGCGGCACCACTGTGAAAGTGTGTACCGTGGTGGGCTTCCCGCTGGGGGCCACCACCACCGTCACCAAGGCCATGGAGACGCGCGACGCGGTGGCCAACGGCGCCGACGAGATCGACATGGTGATCAACGTCGGACAATTGAAGGCGCGCAACGACGACTTCGTGCGTCGCGACATCGAGGCGGTGGTGGAAGCCGCCGGGGGCCGCATCGTGAAGGTCATCCTGGAGACCGCGCTGCTCAACGACGAGGAGAAGGTGCGGGCCAGCAAACTGTCCCAGCAGGCCGGGGCGGACTTCGTGAAAACGTCGACCGGCTTTGGCCCGGGCGGCGCCACCGCGCACGACGTGTCGCTCATGCGCCAGACGGTGGGCCGCTACATGGGCGTGAAGGCGTCGGGCGGCATCCGCGACTTCGCCGTTGCCCAGGAGATGCTCATGGCCGGCGCCACCCGCATCGGCGCCAGCGCCAGCGTGAAGATTGTCAAGGGCGAGATGAGCGACCCCAGGGCCGCCGGCAAGTATTAGGCCATTGTCTGGTACCTACCAGGCCGAGGCGCTGGTGCTGCGCCGCCGGCCACTCGGCGAGGCGGACAGCGTCGTCACGCTGCTCTCGCCGTCCCTCGGCCGCTTCGACGCGGTGGCGCGCGGCGCGCGCGCGTCCAAGACCTCGCGCGGCGGCATGGTGGAGCCGCTCAACCACCTCAAGCTGCTGCTCGCGGAGGGGCGCAGCCTGGACGTCGTGTCCCAGGTGCAGACGGTAAAGGCGTGGCGCGGGGTGGGCGCGGACCTGCATCGCGTAGCGGTGGCCACCTACCTGCTCGAGCTGTACGGCGCGCTGGTCGAGCCCGGCCCGCACGCTTCCTCGGCCCGCGTGTTCGGATCGCTGGTCCGCGCGCTCGACGAGCTGGAGGAAGCCGTCCTGCCGGTTACCCTGGGCTGCGCCCGTGCCGAGCTGCGCCTCCTCACGGTGATGGGCATCGCGCCGGGCCTGGACGCCTGCGTGGTCTGCGGGGCCGTCGCCGACGTGTCCCGCTTCAGCGCGCGCGACGGAGGGATTGCCTGCAGGGCGTGCGCTCCCAACGGCGCCCTTCCGGTGAGCGTGGAAACGCTTGCGCTGGTGCGCGCCCTGCGGGATCCCGAGGTGGCGCGGCTCAACGAGCGGGCGGCGCTCTTTCCAGCGGGCAGCGAGCACGCCGCGCAGGCCGTGGTGCGCGCGCACCTCGACTGGCATCTCCCCCAGCCGCCGCGGTCGCGCGCGTTTTTGCAGCAGGTCGCTGAATGAGCCCGCGCAGCAGACCATTGGAAAACAGGGGGCGTCGGCTGTTTCGAGCCGTGCCATGAAACTGCTCGGAGTGGATTTCGGCCAGGCGCGGGTCGGGCTGGCCATCTCAGACCGAGCACTGCCTCGCGGCGCCGGCACGGTTGCGCGCAAGGAGGCGGTCGCCCGCATCGTCGTGCTCGTCCAGAAAGAGCGCATCGACGCCGTCGTGGTCGGCATTCCCCTGGCTCCGGACGGCGGGCGCGGCCTGCGCGCCCGCCAGGCCGCCAACTTCGCGGCGGAAATCGAGACGAATTGCGGAGTGCCGGTCCACCTGCAGGACGAGCGCGACTCCAGCCGCGAGGCCACGGAGCGCCTCATCGAGGCCGGCGTCGGGCAGAAAAGGCGTGCCGAGCGGATCGATGAAATGGCTGCAATCCTGATCCTTGAACGGTTTCTTGCGGACGTTCCCGGAGCCCGCCAGAGCGGTAAGACTGGGGAAGCAGGCCGCGCGGCGGACCGTCAAGATTATGGGGGCGTCGGCTCTGCCGACCCGTGCCCCGAACCCGCGCCGCACCAGGAGTTCTCGCCTGAAAATGGAATGGATTCCCAGTTATGAGCACGCTCATCAAATGGTTCCTGCGCCTCGTGCAGGTGGTGTTCGTCCTGGTGCTGCTGGCCGGCGTCGGCGGCTGCTACGCCGCGTACTTGATGTTCGCGCCCGGCACGGGCCCCTCGGAACGGGTCTTTGACATCCAGCCCGGCACGACGCTGAACGACCTCGCGCTGCGCCTCGAGGACGACAAGTACATCCGCAACGCGCTGGCCTTTCGCGTGCTGGCCAAGGCCGTCAACATGGGGGGGCTGCAGGCGGGCCGCTACAAGCTCTCAGCGTCGATGAGCCCGTTTGAGATCCTGACCACGCTTAAGAAAGGGCCGCAGGAAGAGCCCGGGATCATGGTCACCATCCCCGAGGGCAAGACCCTGCGCGAGGTGGCCGAGATCCTGCAGGAGCGCGCCGGCCTTCCCGGGCGCGACTTCGAATTGCTTGCCATCACGCCGCGCAGGCTGTTTCCCAACCGCACGTGGCTTCCCGCGCGGGCCACCGCCGAGGGTTTCCTGTATCCGGACACCTACAAGATCCCCGTCGACGCGCGGCCCAGCCAGGTGCTCGACATGATGCTCACCCGCTTTGAGGAAGCCGCGTTGCCGGCCTTTGCCGAGGCGCGGGTGCCGATTTCCAGGCTGATGGAGAAGATCACGCTGGCCTCGCTGGTCGAGGCCGAAGCGCAGGTGTCCGGCGAGCGGCCGCGCATCGCGTCGGTGTACGTCAACCGCATGCGCTACGGGATGAAGCTGGAGTGCGACGCCACCGTCCAGTACGCGCTGGGCAAGCGAAAGCCGGTGCTGCTCTACGAGGATCTCAAGGTGGAGTCTCCCTACAACACGTACCTCTACACCGGCCTTCCCCCCGGCCCCATCTGCAATCCCGGCCTGTCCTGTATCCGGGCCGCGCTGCGGCCGGCGGCCAGCGAGTACCTTTACTACGTGCGCAACGACAAGAAGAACGACGGCAGCCACGTGTTCAGCCGTTCCTACGCCGAGCACGAGCAGGCGATTTACCGCTACCAGAACCCATAGAAGGTTTCTGGTAGCCGCTTCTCGAAGTTTGGTTCCCTTTTTCCGAGCCCCAGCCTCCGCGCCCGGAGGGCGCAAAACCGCGGCGCCCGGGCGCCCGCAAAACCTCGGCGCCCGGGGGGCGCAAAACCTCGGCGCCCGGGGGGCGCAAAAAAACGAAAGGGGTTCTACTTGCTGCTGAAGCTGCTGTGTCCGCGGATGATTATCGAGCGGGTCCAGGATATCGACCTTGAGGCTCTCAAGGCGCAGGGGTTCCGCGGGATGAT